>MHWS01000001.1:0-9022 GCA_001824215.1 Candidatus Zambryskibacteria bacterium RIFCSPLOWO2_12_FULL_39_16
TGTTGTCAATTCTTACATTGGCAGTTATGGTCGGTATAATTTTGTCTGTAATTTCAATTATGGCAACGTCAGCCGGTGAGCTAGAAAGACTCCAATAATCATTTAATCTAATCGTTTGCCCATTAACAACGACGGAAACTACCGTCTCCCAAACACCACCGACGGGGCTGCCACCAATACTGTAGCTAAAACTATAGGTTCCATTTGAATCTTTGGTCATCGCGCTACCATTGACTTGCACCGTTCCGGCGGAGTCAGTAATAACCACTGTTGGCAGAGAATCAGCATCTGTAGGGACAGTCGCGTAATTTAGGACCTGTAATTTTGCTTTGTAAGCGGTGTTGACCGTAGTTTCCCCAAAGTCTGACAGTGTCACCGTATATCCGCCTTGAATTTCGGCAGTAAGAGCCGATGTTCCCGCAGTAATTGCTGAAGCGAGAGAACTCGTTGCTGTTTGCACATCAGAGAGAGTGGCCAGTGATCCTGAATCAAGCCCAGCACCAGTTAGAGTCCTGGTTGCGCCACCCCAGACGTTAACTGCTAAACGACCGGCGTCAGAAATGTATGTCCAGACAGCGGCTGGAATGCCAGCAAAGAATGAGGATATTTGAGATACGATTGAAGAGGATGCTGACGAAACAGAAGCCTCGGTGCTGGCGCCAATGACTGCCGCCAGAGAAGATGTCGCCACCGTCAAACTCTCATCAACCACCTCTTTAATTGTGCTAGTTGAGACCACTGACCAATCAACGATAAAACTTTTATCAACTATCACCAAATCACCAGTTGTTGTACTCCCGCAAATCATAATTGAAGGCCAAATCCCGGAAGGAGCATCTCCTACCGTTGTATAATCATAGTAATGCCAGCCATCACTATTGGCTGTCATGAGTGTAGTTGAGGCCACAACCTCCACATTAAGAGGGTCTGTTATGCCTATCCAACAGTCTGTTGTAGTGGCGACAAAATCATCATCAAAGACGAATTCGCCCAAGGTGACGGTACCGCCGGGAGCGATTTTTTGATAACTACCGGCAAATGCGACAGAAATTGAGAGAAAACCAAAAAACACAAGACAGCAAAATGAAAATAAAAAGAAATGAAAATAGGATGTATGATTCTTCATGAGAATTCTTTTTTACTGATCCTGATGGTAAAATTATATCATACACCTAAGACTTTCCACAATACAAATTAAACCTGTTGCAATAAAATCTGATACAATTAAAGTCGAGGATTATAAATATGTTTTTACCAAATACAGATTCTTTTTTATTAATACGAAGGTCAATTGTTAAACCTAGTTTTCCTGTATTTTTACCGAGTACAGATTCTTTTCTATTAATACGAAGGACAATTGTTGCACCTAGTCTTGCTCCTGAAACAGGAACTCCTCGCTCTGTTATAGCAGAGATCACACCTGTTTTAGAAGAAACAGAGGTAGGGGCTATCCCGGAGTCAACAGATTCGGAACAAAGCAAAATTAAGGATCAGAGTAGACGCAACTTTTTGAAAGTAGCGGGTGTGGCTAGCGCCGGCATCATCGCTTCCCAACTCCTCTCACCCAAAAGAGCTCAAGCTTTAATAATGGGTAGCTCGCCGACGACCGGAGTGGTTGGTGTCAAGGATTCAACCAACGCCAGAATAAATCCCGCCACCGAAGAAACTGTTTCGTCGCTACTCAAAGCTTCAGATTTAACTTTTGATACCGGATCTTTGCAAGTCAAAGTTACTTCTCTGCCCGGCGGTGGCTCTAGTTTTAGTGATTCGGGAGATGTGGCCAAAAGCGCCCTGGTAGATGGTGACCGGCATGTTCAAGTCGATGTTTTGAGTTCGGCATTGCCGGTAACTGCCTCAACGGAAACGACGCTACAAACAATTTCTTTTGGCGGTTTTAAATATACTCTTCGCCTAGCAACAGTTGGTGAAGTCGATTATGTGGGGGAAGCGGCAATTGGGACAGCCACTTCCGCCTCATCTTGGCGTATAAAAAAGGTCGACAGTACTACTGGTATAATTATCCAATGGGCCGGTACGGGAGTTTTCGACCAAGTTTGGGATAATCGTGCTTCTTTAAGTTATTCATGATAGTTAAATCAAAATGATTTTTACATTAGCCAAAGATATCCACACCACAAGACTATTGACTACGAATTGTTGTGTATACTATTGTATAAGATCATTTAGAAAATAAAAATATATGGCACTCGACGCAACCAAGTGGGAAATTCGCAGCGACAAAAAGGTTCGCTATGTTGGTGGCGTGCACGGCAACGCAGCGGCAAACTATGTCACGGTGCTGGAGCTTCACCGCTTCCTGCAAGACCGGGCGGACGATGGCACGATGTCGGCGGATGACTTCATCGACATCTCGGTGCTGAACCCGACCGACAAGAAGTTCGAGACCATCATTCAGCTTTTGAACGGCTTCGAATTGGATGACGCTTATACTACCCCCGCTTCCGAGTTCATCTACGGCGGTTCGATCATACAAGGCACAGGCGGCAGTGAAGCAATCTATGACGGTATCTCGATTATTGCCAACCGCGGAGTGGTGGTGAATGTCATCCAGAACAACGCGGTGCTGGCCAACAAGTTCTGGAACAACACGCCAAGCGGTGAGAGCTTCAACGGCATCAACCCGGACGAGGCGAACGGTTTGGCAATGCAGTTCATGGTCAAGATCAAGACGGCTGGGGCGTTCATTGACAACGCCTCGCTCATCTTCACCACGCGCGAATGGGGCAAGACCTTCTCGGAGTTCCGCATTCCGGCCACAGGCCGAGGTAAGAACTCGGTGCCGCTCACGTACTCGGACGACCTAAACAACGTCACAGCCATCGGCACCATCGCTGCACTGGCCGACATCACCAACGTCACATCGGGTTTCAACCTGATCGATGTGGACAACAACACGGTGAACGAGGAGTACTACTCCGAGTGGAACCGTGGCGCGAACAGCATCAACATCTTCTATGAATACATGAAGTGGCTGACCCGCAACGGGTATACCACGACGCTCTACGGCATTGCCGGTGAGAGGTTCCGGGGGATCACCCACGAAATTGTTGTAGATACGCCGACAGGTACGTTTTCTGCCTTTGAGGCGGTGTCCTGGTCTGGAGGTACCGGACAAATGTTGGCGATTAACTCGACGACTGCACCGACGAAGATGTGGATACAGCTTCTTACCGGTGTTGCGCCTACAGACAATCAGACCATCACGGGCGGCGGGTCCGGCGCGACCTGTTTGGTAAATGTTACAGTCACAAGCCGCGCACTCTCAACCCCGTTTTGCGGTCAATCGACCGGCACCTCGCTGGTCGGCTCCTACGGCTTTGCCTTGGAGTCTGCTGACCTCGCAGTCAACGACAAGATCACGGCGCTTGACGGCACAACCCGTCAACCGCCGAATAATGTCACCTTTACCGTGAGCGGCGTGGCCTCTGGCTGGCGCGTGTTGGTCGGGCCGGAAAATGGCTCCGGTGGCCTCTTGGAATCACAACTCTCCAATACCAACTTGCTCAGTGGGGCTACTGTGACTGCGGTCGAGGTGGACGAGGCAATCCCAGCGAATACTCCATCGGGCGATGGGGTAAATACAACCATTCGTATTAAAAGAGCAGATGGTAGATTTACCCGTCATGTTTATAGCGCTGTGAATACTGGAACAAAGACCTTCACCATCGCGTCGCACGACTTCTCCACGAACAATGCGAGCATCGGCGCGGACATTTACATCAGTTACATCGATGCCGCTGCGTCGGGCGCGACGATAGCGTTCAGCACCATTCAGTCCGGAGGCGCGCAAACGCTCTACGTCTCGGCGCGCTTCGGTGGCACGGGTCCAAACTATACCGACTCGATCAAGCCGGCGGCGACGACTGGTTCGCTTGGAACGACGGGCGGATCAGCAACGATAAGCTCAGTTAGCGACGCATAGAATTTTAATAACATTTACAAAAAGAACAATAATGATGAATACATCAATCCATTTTAGAAAATCTCTCACCCTGTTCTCATTACTCGCTATCCTCGCCATGCCCATCGGAGCATCGGCGACGACGTATGGAACGCCGATTACGATAAACAACCCTACCCCGGCAGCAGGCGATATCTTCGGTAACTCTGTATCTATCGATGAAGATAGGTTTATTATTGGTGCGCCTTCCGACGACACCGGCGCCACAGATGCCGGTTCTGCCTATTTTTTTGACGCAACGACAGGAGCATTACTTCAAACCTTCAACAACCCTACACCAGCGGAGGCTGACTTCTTCGGCTCTTCCGTGTCTCTTTCAGGAAATATGGCGTTGATTGGAGCTTACAACGACGATACCGGAGCCACTAACGCCGGTTCTGCGTACCTTTTTGACACTACGACAGGGACACTACTTCACTCCTTTAACAATCTCACACCAGCGTTTAATGACCAGTTTGGTTATTCTGTATCCATATTTGATGATAATGTGTTAATTGGTGCACATAATGACGACACAGGAGCCACCGATGCAGGATCCGTCTATCTTTACAATGCGACGACAGGCGCATTGCTTCAGACTTTTAACAATCCCACACCAGCGACAAGTAATCTCTTCGGTGCTTCTGTATCCATATCTAGCGACAAGGTGCTCATTGGTGTATATGCGGATGATACCGGTGCTAATAATGCAGGTTCTGCACATCTCTACGACGCTACAACAGGTACCTTACTCCAGACATTCAATAATCCCACACCAGCGTTTAATGACCAGTTTGGTTATTCCGTATCTATATCAGGCGATAAGGTGTTGATTAGTGCGCCCTTGAACAACACTCATTACGGCTCCGCATATCTCTACGACGCTACAACAGGTACCTTACTCCAGACATTTGATAACCCCCAATTAGGATCATCCTATTTTGGTTATTCCGTATCTATATCAGGAAACAAAATATTAATTGGTGCATTCAATGACGAGGCAGGAACTGCCAAGGAAGGCTCCGCGTATCTCTACGATGCCATGACAGGTGCTTTACTCCAGATATTTAACGATCTTAAACCGACAGAGCAGGACCTTTTTGGCTGGTCTACATCAATATCAGGAGACAGGGCGTTGATTGGTGCACGAGGCGACGATACAGGAGCTACCGACGTCGGCTCTGCGTATTTGTACCTTCCTATAACTGACACAGATGATGATGGGGTAGAAGATGGCACCGACAATTGTCCGGCGGATTTTAACCCCGACCAGACCGATACCGATGGTGACGGGCAAGGCGACCCTTGTGACTTCACGCCCAACGGCGACACTGATGGTGACGGTGTAGATGAACTTGCCGACAATTGTCCGGGAGTGGCTAATGCCGGCCAGGAGGACAACGACAGCGATGGTATCGGCAATGTTTGCGACCCTACGCCCGACGGTGATCCGGATCCCAACCCAAACAGTACAGACCAATGCAGGAATCTAGGTTGGATGGACTTCGGCTTCCGTAACCAAGGTCAGTGTGTTGCCTTTGTTAATACCGGGCACGATAGTCGCTAATAGGTGCTTAATAATATGAACAAAGTAGTAAAATGTAAAAATGATAAATGTGGGCAACATTTTATGCACACAGAAAAAAATACAAAATGTCCATTTTGTCATACCGAATACGGTGAAGCTGAAGAAAAACCTACGGTAGAAGAAAAAAGTGTGAATGAAGAAAAACCCAAGGCCAGAAAAGTGGCCGTAAAAACTCAAAAGGACTCTTTCAAAATCTGGAGGAATAGTTAAATGAAAAATGTAAATATCAAAATGGAAGATTACATTATAAAATGTAAAATTTTTAATTTTGAATTGTCATTTTGATTTTTTAATTTTGATTTACTAATGCCCGGATTGTTGGCATTGAGTTAAATTTTTTGGTAAAATAAAATTATGGCAGTACCATCCTATACAACAGACCTCACCACAATCAATGACGGCGGAGGCACATTCACAGAACCCACGAGCGCTACCTTGGGTACTCTAACGAACGCCGACACGGACAATTTCATCCAGGGTACTACTTGCAGTTCTAAGAGCACGGGAGCGTCCGGCGCTCCTGCCCTCGCAGGAATAGGTATTCTGGCGGGCGCAGGGCAATCTATTACCACACCGAGCGCCTATTACGCATGGGTATTCACGGGAGCTGGGGCCTTGGTAGATACTTATGCCAATGGCGGTATTCGTCTCATCGTTGGAAGTTCATCAGCCAACTACAAGATGTGGTATGTGCTGGGCAACAATACCTTCCCCTATGTCGGCTGGACATGTATTGCTGTTGATCCGTCACTCACCGCAGATGCCACGATAGGTACGCCAACGGCCACGCTACAGTATTTCGGCGCAGTGTTTAACTGCCTCATCAACATCTCGAAGGGCAACCCGATGGCTCTGGATGCCATCCGCCACGGGCGCGTAATCACCGCGACAGGTGGGGAGACAAGCAACTATGCCGTTTTCTCCGGTTTAGCGACAGAGAACGACACCAACACGAACCGCTGGGGTCAGTTTCAGGCTATCTCGGGCGGCTATCAGCTCCAGGGTAAACTTGCCCTTGGGACTTCCGGCACCCTCGTGGACTTCCGTGATTCAAACGCGAGCGTAGTTATCGCTGTCAGTCTGAAAACGGCCGCATCGTTCAACGCCATCGAGATTCAAAACGCAAGTAGTCGCGTAGACATGACTTCCTGCAATTTCGCGGCTTTGAGCACCGTCTCGCGTGGCACCTTCACAGTCACCGACAATGCTACCGTGAACTTGATTGGTTGCTCGTTCACCGACATGAGCACCTTCACCTTTCTCGGTAATACTGTGGTGACGAGTTGTGTGTTCCGTCGTACCGATACAATCACCAAGGGTGCCTCGACTATGACTAACTGCACCATTGATAACAATCGTGGCGCCACAGCAGTATTAGCAAGTAGTCCTGCAAACGCCGCATTGATTTCAGGTACGACCTTCACTAGCGATGGAACAGGTCACGCTATTGAAATTACAGGAACTGCGGCAAACTTTACACTCACTAACAACACATATACTGGATATGCCGCAAGCGACGGCTCGACAGGAAACGAGGCGGTGTATGTCAATACTTCGGCCGGCTCAATGAATCTGACTGTTTCTGGTGGTACAACACCCTCTGTGCGAGTGGCAGCCGGAGTGTCTGTAACAGTTATCTCAGGAGCAGTGAGTGCTTCCGTTAATGTCAAGAATTCAGATGGAACAAACATCGAAAATGCGCGTGTATTTGTCAAAGCCGCTACGGGGGGCCCATTTCCATTTGATGTGACAGTAACCATCGTAAACTCTGGTACAACCGCTACTGTGACGCACACAGCTCACGCTATGGCCACCAACGACAAGGTCGTTATTTCCGGAGCAAGCCATGACGCCAACAACGGCATATTCACTATTACTAAAATAAATGACAACAGCTATAGTTATACAATGGGTAGCGCCCCCGGGAGTAATCCAACTGGTACGATAAAGTGCACATTTGTTGTATTGAGTGGCTTAACTGATGCGAGTGGTAATATAACAATGAGTCGAGTATTTCCGAGCGATCAACCAATAACTGGCTGGGCACGAAAAGCTAGTGGTGCACCGTTTTATAAACAATCAGCCATTAGTGCTTCGGTGGATTCTGGGACAGGGTTCTCAGCAACCGCGCTTTTGACTTTAGACGATTAATCCCGTTAGAGATCACTCATGTGGTATACCTACCTACTCAAGAGCAAAAAGAGCGGTGATTGGTGCACTGGCGTAACGAATAATTTACGGAAGCGCTTGTGGCAACATAACAACGGAAAGTCTTCATACACTAGATCTCGCGGTCCGTATACGCTTATTTATTATGAGGCGTGTTATAATGAAAAAGACGCAAGGTCGAGAGAAAAATATTTAAAATCTGGTATGGGTAAGCGATATTTGAATAATCGAGTTAAGCGCTTCCTATCTCTAACGGGATAATATGGCTATTTCAATAAATTGGGCTACAAAAATAATAAATATACCCCAAAATTACCTCACCGACTTAGGCGGGGGTATTTTCGAACTTAATGTAAACACCTTTCGTCTTGATCTTAGAGACATTGAAGATAATGAAGATGGAATACCTTTCCAGTATACCCATACTCACAATACCGAAGTGACGCTTGGGGGGCTGACCCTTTCCAGAGTGGTTGAGATTATCGCCCCCTATACCATTACCTTTGAAGATGGCCAATACGCCGTCAATCTAGTCGGCGCCAACAACAATATCGCCGATAGAACCAATGTTAACCAGGTATCGGTCAGGTCCAGCAATTCCGCCGGCATGGTGACCGTAAATTCTGGAAGTGGTTTAACCGCAGAGCAACATGCACAGCTCATGAAGACACTCACAGTAGCTAAATTTTTGGGGTTGAAGTAGTGGTATAATTTTAATATGAAAATTGAGGATCTTATCCAACTGCTTAATAATAGATTGAGAGAATTTAAACTTTCTAGAGATTATGCCAGAATGAGCGGCGATTTAGAAAGAATGAATGTTGCTGATAAAGAAATCCTCGCTTTGGAAGACACTCTGTACAAATTAAATTTATTGGTAGACACCTCCAAATCCGCCGCTGTTAAAGAGGCTATTCTCGCGGAAGTTATAACCGATGGTTCAATCGCCGTTTTGGGTGAATATGATATCACTTCTTATGCTACCGATCCGAATCACGAAGAAAAAATAATGAATATTTTGAGCAAAATGGGAGTGATGGATGCAGTAGAGAAAATTGATGATTATATCAAGGGTAAATATTTGAGCAGTCCGGTTACTGGAGAGATGATTATGAGCGCCTCTCTTGCTTATATAGTAGATACGAGACTAATGATGGCTATGATGGAACTTGATTCGCGTTTTGGCACTGTCGGTGTAGCAGTGAGCACTCTAAATCCGGGTAATGTCGGCAACGATGATGATGGTAATATTCGCACTTACGAATCATGGCAAGAAGGCGTGACAGCAGTGGCAGAGTGGCTTA
>MHWS01000001.1:9029-33600 GCA_001824215.1 Candidatus Zambryskibacteria bacterium RIFCSPLOWO2_12_FULL_39_16
TCGCACTTACGAATCATGGCAAGAAGGCGTGACAGCAGTGGCAGAGTGGCTTAGTAGACACCGTGGATCAACAATCATTTCCGAAATTCCTGAAGAAACTGTTCTTGAACCCGCGGCCACTTCGACAGGCTCAGGGCAAGCCACTTCGACGCCGCCCATTATAGCGCCAACTGCCACCACCACACCGGTGATTACCACTTCAACCACAACCACTATTACCAATATACCGACCACCTCCACCACCACTCCTTCGTCGTCTGGAGACTCCTCAGGATCTACGGCGACTACGTCACCTTCGACAACCACTACTACCTCAACACCGACGACCGCTACTTCGACAACAAACACTTCTACCACTACGCAGGCGACTGCCCCTTCGACAAGCTCAGGACAAGCCACCTCAACACCAACTACTGCTACGGATTCGACAAGCTCACCGCAAGCCACCACAACCCAGGAGACAGCTACTTCAACACCAACTACTGAAACTTCGACATCAACCACTTCAACAGAACCAATAAGATCATCGCAAGCCACCACAACCCAGGAGACAGCTACTTCAACAGCTAATTAACCACCTTGGAAGATTTTAAAAAAAATATAGAAAAATTTCTTCCATTTTTGGAAGATCTGCGCAGCCGATTGTATCGCGTGGTAATCTTATTTGTCATATTCTTTTTGGTCGGCTTTCTCTCTGCTGGAATAATTATAAAAAAAATACTGAACATTGTTCACCTCGATCAGGTTACAATCGCCACCTCTTCACCATTTCAGTTTATCGATGTAGCGATGGATATTGGTTTTTTCCTCGGGATTATGGTCTCCGTTCCATACCTGATTTATAACTTTTACGTCTTCATTATGCCCGCGTTAACCAGAAACGAGAAAAAAAAACTTTTTAAATCTATCCCTTTAAGCGTTGGATTATTCATTGTTGGATTTTCTTATGGGTTTTTTGTTCTTTACTATGCTTTAGAAGCAATCGCTTCCATCAATATCGGTTTAGGAATCGCCAATTTTTGGAATATCGGTCAATTTTTATCAGAAATACTTATCACCTCCGCTTTGTTGGGATTAGTCTTTGAGTTTCCCGTCCTCTTGTCTCTGATTATAAAACTGGGGATAATTACCCCTCAAACCCTCAAAAACAATAGGCATGTCGCTTATTTTTTAATGTTTGCTTTGACCGCTTTACTTCCGCCAACGGATGTCTTATCATTAATAGCAATGGCACTGCCGCTTGTGCTATTATATGAAGGGGTGATATTATTAAATTATAAAAATGTAAAGGTCGGTCTTATTAAACAAAATTAACAAAAAATAGTATGTTTGGATTAGGAACAACAGAAATAATTATTTTAGCCGGTATCCTCGTTTTGCTTTTTGGTTCAAAAAAGATCGCGGATCTTGCTCGCAGTGTCGCGGAGGCCGTTAAAATCCTCAGGAATAGTTTTAAAGATGAAGAAGACAAAATAGATAAAAAAAATTAAATTGAGGGAGCCTTGTTAATTAGAAGGGATCGATATATCATCATTATTAAATAATATAAATCTTATGTTTGGATTAGGAGCTAGAGAACTAATAATCTTGGCCGGTATCCTCGTTTTGCTTTTTGGTTCAAAAAAGATCGCGGATCTTGCTCGCAGTGTCGCGGAGGCCGTTAAAATCTTCAAGAATACTTTTAAAGATGAAGAAGACAAAATAGACAAAAAAGGTTAAATCGCGTAATTATTCGTCAACCGAAATATGAAAAATTGGATGCGTATTTTTTTGTTATGCTCTTTCTTGATTGGAAGCACGGTATTTTTTGCCTATCAGTCACTCAATCAATTTAATAACGCGCTTGATAATCTAAGCGCTTCGTATACTGCGGTTCAGCCATTGCCAAATACCACCGAAATAACTTCCCTTATTTCTTCTTCTACTCCTGTCGAAACTGATTCCTCTGTCTTCTCCACTTCGTCCACTACTCCAGATATTTCTGTTGCTCAAGACAACACGGACCCAAATTTTCAGCTCATTTTTAAACCAAATAAAGAAGGTGTTTATATTGGTTGCACTTATCAAATCTCCTGGTTGGCATCGACAACCATAAAATCCCTAGAAACTACACTTGTTGACGCTGGCACACGCAAACCGACCGGCCCAGTAGCCAGCGGATTGGCCAAGGAAAATAACATAGAAGCTAATTCACAAGGTTTAAAATGGAAGGTGGGAGTAGTTTGGCCCGGTGAATATTTTATTTCTATATCAAATGTAAATGGCGTAGCCATAAACGAAAAAAGCCGGGTCTTTACAATAAACGAAATGCCTAGAGGGTTGGAGGATGAGGAACAGAAAAACTTATGTGAAGAAACAGGTGGTAATTTATTTTGATTGATATTTGTGTTACATTTATATTTTAATGTTATCTAAATTTTTGCCCTCGTCCCCACCGCTTCATACCATTTTAAAAACACCCCCGCCAAAAAGAAAGTATGATGATTTGCGGTGAAGGGCGAGGTGAGAAGCGAATACTTGGAGCTTCGCATGACCGGAATGGCGAGCAACGCGAGCCAAAAGCGGAATTCATTTTTAGAGTTTAGTGGCGTGTGGAGCGTAAGAAAATATCTATATCACCACGCGCGCGGAGCGTGCGAAACTTGTTCACATTTTTTCCACTTCACGCTCGAAAAAAGTTCGCGCAAAGGTGATAATATGATCACAGATGAAAATTCTTGGCATAGAGACAAGCTGTGATGAGACAGCAGTTAGTATAGTCGAAGCAGGAGGAGATCTTAAAGACCTCGATTTTAAACTACTTGGAAGCGCTTTAAACAGCCAGGTCAAAATACATGCAGGATATGGAGGAGTGGTACCGGCTCTAGCCAAGAGAGAACACCAAAAAAATCTACCCTTGATTTTGGACGAAGCTCTCAAGAAGGCTGATACGGATTTGTCTAAAATAGATTTAATTACCGTAACGGTAGGACCAGGGTTGGAGCCGGCACTTTGGGCTGGCATAACTTTTGCGGAGGAGCTTGGTAAGAAACTGAAAATCCCAGTTATACCAGCCAATCACATGGAGGGGCATATCGCTTCGGTTTTGTTTAACAAAACAAATATAGAATTTCCGGCATTAGCACTACTTATAAGTGGCGGACATACGGAGCTGGTGCTCCTCACAAGTTGGGGGGAAAAAGAAAAGATCGGCAAAACACAAGATGACGCCGTCGGTGAAGCCTTCGATAAAGTAGGAAGACTGCTTGGTCTTAGTTATCCTGGAGGGCCACAGATAAGTAAACTGGCCCGAGAGGCTCGGGAAAAAAATATAATCTTGGAGGCTAAGTTTCCAAGGCCAATGATTCATTCAAAAGATTTTAATTTTTCTTTTTCAGGATTGAAGACTGCGGTACTTTACTATCTGAGAGATAAAAAAGAAATAAATAAACTGGCAGTTGCTCGGGAATTTGAAGATGCGGTAATAGAAACTTTAATATCAAAAACAAAAGCTGCAATTGAAAAGTATAGCCCAAAGACTTTAGTCATAGGCGGTGGAGTAATCGCCAATAAAGCTCTGCGAGAAAACTTTTTGAAGCTTTCCAAAAATTATCCAGAAATGAAAATCCTTATTCCGGAAAAATCTTTAACCACCGACAACGCCACAATGATAGCCGCCGCAGGGTTTATTGAATATTTAAGAAACAATAAACCAAATAGGAAATTAAAAGCTCAGGGAAATTTAGATATCGTCTCGTAAATCTGGTGTGGTCATGGTGAGTTCCTCTTCTTCCGGATTGTCTATAATTATTTCTTCATCAGGTAAAGCACCGGGTAATATTATTACTGGTGGTTCTTTGTCCATGAGTGACTTTTTTGGTAGCTCTTTTCCACTATTCATATTCGCAGGCGGTGTTATGGGAGGTTTGTTTGAACCATTTGAACCTGCAAATAATTTAATGATAATAATTATGAGAGCTATCAAAATCAAGAGCAGAAGTATGGAAGTATCGCTGTAATTGTTGAATTTATCAGCAAATATTTTTGGAGACAAAGCAAACAAAGAGACAGCGATATTTTTTATGACAGAATCAATAGAATCATTAGAAGAACTAGCTGCAAGATCTGTAGCTGAAGTATTTGCTGTTTTCAAATTGACACCCCCAAGAGAAAGATTTTGATCACCGGCAGCTCTAAAAGCATCTATCTCATTTTGCTGGGCTAAAGTTACCGGGAATTGAGAATTACAGTAAATTTCGTTTACTTTCTTTTTCGTCAAAATATAAACAAAACCTTTAGTAACTTTATCTCCCCAAGGAACTAATATGTCTTCAGAATATTTGGTTTGGAACCTAGATACTGCATCAAAGGTAGTTTGATCATATACTCCCGTCAAAGACAAACTCTCTTTCTCAAAGACATTTAAAAAAGATTGAAGCTTCAAAATTTCTATTTTGTCATTTTGCCAATCAATCTTTAGATAGTCTCTGAGATAATAGCAGCTAGTAGCTCCGAGTATTTCACCTGCCACTATTGGATGCCTATGGCCACCGAGAGTTCCTCCTCCGCCAGATGAACTACCACCGCCACCTCCGCTTCCACCTCCACCACCATCATCAGTTGGAGGGTTTGTTGGAGGAGTTACTGGCGGGGTAGTAGTTGAAACCTTATTTATGACTACCTGTCTTGTCGTACTTGCCGAAAGCCCGCCAGAATCAGTAACTGAATATGTAAGAGTGGTTGTTCCAACGATTGAAGTATCAATTGAACCGGTAACGACAATACTGGATGTTAAGTCACCATCTTCCGTATCAGTAGCAGTAGCTCCTGGGTCTACAAAAGTATCACCGACATTTACATTAAGTGGGTTTGTTCCGATGAGAGTAATAACTGGAGGAGTATTAACTTGAGTTGAGTCACAATTCTGGTGTTCAACATAATCAGAGGCTATCAAATTTGAATGTCCACTAGAATTAAGATGTGTCTGAACTTCTCCTTCATAAAGATCAGTCTGCCAATTACATGCTAGCGTAAGTGGCCCAAGATTATATGTTCCTGGACTGTATATGCTAGTAACGTTATCGGTCAAAATCTGATCCTCAAGTGGTATAATCGTGCCTTGATGCGAATAGCTTGAGAAACTGATTTCCATCGGACAAGCACCTGTTGGAATACTTAGTATTGCATTTGCTCCATCTACTGAACCAGTAGCGGTTTGGTCTGTGGTACAACCTCCTTCTTCAGGAAGATTATTGTCATTATCATTATTTTCATCATTGTTATTATCATGATATTCATTATCATCATCATGACTTTCACTTGTATCAATCTCGTAGCTTTCACTATTTTCATTAGCATAAATAATTCCAACAGGAAAAATAACAGAAGACAGCATTGAAAAAATAAACAACGCAGATGCAAATGATGCGAGTGTCTTTGTTCTTTTTTTATGATTCCTTAAAAACATATATTTGATAAATTTATTTAATACCCAAATATCATTCCATAATTGATAGAAAAAATCAAGGGGGTTAATTTTAATATATCTATATTTTAAAGCATTATTTAGATATTTGTCTTTTATTTAAGAATAATGTCTTTTAAAGGACATTTATAACCAATAAGGACAACTAGATTTTTAAAAGACATTATTAATAAATAAACTTTGTCTTTTACAAATTAAGGTTCAGATACAGACAGAGCTGGTCTTATGTCAAATTTACATTTTAATGTATTATTATAAAACATAGATATTATGAACGAGGAATTAAAAAAACCATACGATCCTAAAGAAGTTGAAGTTTCTACTTATAAAAAATGGGAGGAGAGTGGGTTTTTTAATCCAGATGTTTGCATTGAAAAAGGTGTAACAACAAAAGATGCAGACTATTTTTCTATCGTCCTCCCCCCGCCCAATGTGACAGGGACTTTGCATATGGGCAGCGCTTTCATGTTGGCTATTGAAGATATGATGGTTCGTTACAACAGGATGCTTGGCAAAAAAACTTTGTGGATCCCAGGTACTGATCACGCTGCCATCGCTACGCAGGCAAAAGTCGAAAAAATAATCCAAAAAGAAGAAGGGAAAAACAAAAACGATTTGGGCCGTGAAGAATTTTTGAAAAGAGTAGAAAAATTTGCAGCAGATAACCACGACACTATTATTAATCAAATGAAAAAGATGGGATGCTCTCTTGACTGGTCAAGGGAAGCTTTCACCCTTGATGAAAAAAGAAATCTAGCGGTTAAAACTGTTTTCAAAAAAATGTACGATGATGGGATTATTTATCGCGGTCACCGTATCGTAAATTGGGACCCGAAAGGCCAGACGACTATTTCAGATGATGAAATAGTTTATCAAGAACAAAAAACCAAGTTTTATTATTTGCAGTACGGCCCATTTGTTATCGGCACCACCAGACCAGAAACAAAATTTGGGGACAAATACGTGGTGATGCATCCAAAAGATAGCAGGTATGCTTCTTACAAAGATGGGCAAAAAATCGATCTGGAGTGGATTAACGGACCAATAATAGCAACTGTTGTGAAGGATGATTCCATCGATATGGAGTTCGGAACCGGAGTAATGACCATTACTCCATGGCACAGCGTCGCAGATTTTGAGATTGCTGGGCGGCATAATTTGGAAAAAGAGCAAATTATAGATAAATATGGAAAACTCCTCCCAATAGCCGGCGAATTTTCAGGAATGAAAATTGCCGAGGCAAGAGGAAAAATAGTCAACAAATTAAAAAATAAGGGTTTGGTTACAAAAGAAGAAGATTACATAAACAATGTCGCCACAGCAGAAAGAACCGGTGGAATAGTCGAACCCCAAATAATGAACCAGTGGTTTATAAATGTTAATAAAGAATTCCCCTACCCTTTTGATACTCTTCCAAATATAAAAAAAGATGAGAAGGTAACATTGAAGAAATTGATGCTCTCGGTAGTGGAAAATAAAAATTTAGACATCCTGCCAAACAGATTTGAAAAAGAATATATACATTGGATAGGAAACCTGCGTGACTGGTGCATAAGCAGACAGATTTGGTATGGTCATCGCATCCCAGTTTGGTATAAAAATGATGAGATTTATTGTGGAATTGACGCTCCAAAAGAAGACGGTTGGATGCAAGACGAGGATACTCTGGATACATGGTTTTCGTCCGGACTTTGGACATTTTCTACACTCGGCTGGCCAGAAAAAACGGATGATCTATTAAACTACCATCCAACGACGGTGCTTGAGACTGGATATGACATCTTATTTTTTTGGATTGCCCGAATGATACTTATGTCTACTTATGCCGTCGGACAAATCCCTTTTAAACATGTTTACCTGCATGGTCTTGTGCGCGACAATCAAGGTAAAAAGATAAGTAAATCGCTTGGTAATAATATAGACCCTCTGGATATGGCAATGAAGTACAGTGCTGATAGTGTCAGGATGGCTCTTATTGTAGGTACAGGACCGGGCAATGATACTAAAATATCCGATGAAAAATTGAAAGCTTACAAGCATTTTGCAAATAAAATATGGAACATCGCCCGTTTTGTACTAGAAAATAATCCGGAGATGAGGAGCGACTTAAAAATCGCACAAGAAGATACAGATAATAAAAAACATCTTGAAGAATTCGGAGCCTTGGTAAAGGACGTCACGGATGATATGGAAAATTGTAGATTTTATTTGACAGCTGAAAAGCTTTATCACTACACTTGGCACACATTTGCCGATATAATAATAGAAGAGAGCAAAGAGAAAATTAAAGAAGGGGGAGAAACGGCGAATAGCGCTAAAAATATGCTGGGATTTTTGTTTAGAGAGCAATTGAAACTTTTGCACCCATTTATGCCGTTCATTACCGAAAAAGTTTGGTCAATCCTGCCTGCCTCCAAAAACCTTCTCATGGTGGAAAAGTGGCCTAATTAAAAATTGAAAGTTTAAATAATGTCATCATTCAATACTATATTTTTATCTCTCTTGGGCGGTGTTCTGCCGGCTATTTTGTGGCTTTGGTTTTGGCTTAAAGAAGACAAACTTCATCCAGAACCAAAAATCAGGATACTTCTAGTTTTTATCGGTGGCATGGTATCAGTGTTTATAGTGCTACCTCTGGAAAAACTTGTTTTTACCACCATTCTTTCAAATGTCTCACTCTTAACCATTTTATTGTGGGCAACAATAGAAGAAATATCAATATATGTAGCCACCTTTTTTACCGCACTTAGAAATAAGGTGGTGGATGAGCCTATTGATGCCATTATTTATATGATTACTGCTGCTTTAGGGTTTTCTGCTCTTGAAAATACTCTTTTTATTTTCAATTTAATAGACAGGGGAGATTTTATCCAAGGCATAATGACTGGCAATTCCAGATTCCTAGGCGCTACCCTTCTTCATGTGGCTTCTTCAGCTACTATCGGGGTAATGATTGGGCTTTCTTACTATAAAAAACCTTTTGCGAAGAGAGTTTTCTTATTCACAGGCATTGTCCTATCAATTCTATTGCATACTCTCTTCAATTTACTTATAATTAAGTTTGAGAATGACTTATTTTTCGTTTTCAGTGGAGTTTGGATTTTAATTATTCTCTTGATAGTGATGATTGAGAAAGTAAAAAAAGTCAACCGATAATAGATTAAAATTTTTGATAACAAAAAAATGGCAAAAGACAAAAGATCATTCTTTGAGAAACTGACCGGTTCTGTTTCCTTGTCAAACGAGAGGGAAGATGAATTACCGGAAACGAAAGAAGAAAATTGGATAGGAAACAGCCCTGAAGAAGGTGAGCTTAATGTTGATGTCTATCAAAATCAGAACGAAATAGTCATAAAAACAATGGTGGCCGGGGTAAGGCCCGAAGACCTCGATGTCGCCATATCACGCGATATGGTTACTTTAAAAGGCAAAAGAGAAAACGAAAGAACAATCGCCGATGATGATTATTTTCATAAAGAGCTTTATTGGGGGTCTTTTTCCCGCTCTATCGTCTTGCCTCAAGAAATAGATGTGGATGCAGCTGAAGCTGTAGAAAAACACGGCTTGCTTATTATCAAACTTCCAAAACTAGACAAAAACCGTCAAACCCGCCTGAAGGTTAGGGGAAACTAATTTCAGCACTTCAATCATTATGGGTTTTGAGAATCAAAATAAACAACCTCAAAATAGGACCATGGATGTACTGGGTCAAAAATATGAAGTTGTTGATATTTCAATACTTAACCCGAACTTAATTGATCAAGGTGATCGAGTACTTATCTCAACAAAAAGCGGAAACCGCTATATGGTAAGAAGATCAAGAAGCCATGGAGGGGCTTTGATGATTTATAATGAGAGAGAAAATTTTTCAAATGGCTACCTTCTCCATGATCAGAACAAAACTATTGCAAAAATTACAGAACCTATGAAATTATTGATGATTACAGACGAAACAAAACAACTTGGAAGAGAAATTGAGTCTACAGAAATAACTGCAATTGAAATAAGAAAAGGTGTTGATGATATTTTAAATTCAACACCCGATGAACTTAAAACTAAAAGTTTAGCCGATAGGCTCAAAGATGTAACGACAGGTAGAAAACCAGAGTAAAACTTTTTTATTGGTGCCGAGGGGCGGACTCGAACCGCCGACATCTTCCTCTTCAGGGAAGCGCTACTACCAACTGAGCTACCTCGGCATATAAAGACTTACTCAGTCTATAATACCAAAAACAATAACTTTATCAACGGATTGTATTAGTTTGGTATAACATTTAATGCTATACTGTATGTATGACAACCTGCAAATTGTGCGGCAAAGAATTTAAAAATTACGAATACCGAAATCGAACGAGGTGCGGATCTTGTAATACCAAAATAAGAAGGTTCCGAGCCAAAGCCGCTGCAATCAAACTCTTGGGAGGAAAGTGTCAAAAATGCGGATGGCATGGGAATCAAGCAGCACTTCAGTTCCACCACAAAAATTCTGACGAAAAAGATTTTATTATCGGCAATGTAGCAAATAAAAGCTGGGATTCTATAAAAACAGAGGTGCAAAAATGCATCTTATTATGTGCCAACTGTCACTCAATTGAACACAGTTCAAAGAACGACAAAAAATTTATGAAAGAGGCTTTAAATTACAAAGGCAGGAAACTCGTATTTTAAATTTCAAAATCAATTCAGTTTAAACATACTACCAAAACTTTTTAGGTCCCCTTTTACATTACCGTAGGCGCTTATGGCGCTATCAATATATGGGTTTATATAATAGTAAACTCCAACTGCAGCGCCGATGATAACAACCCAATAAATTACCCTTACTACCTTACCCCAAAACATCCCCCGGCGGATACTATGCAACATTTTATTGTTATCCTGGGCAAGTTCAAGAGTCTTTTTAAGCATTTCTCTTTCCTCTGGTTCCATATGATTTAGCGAAATTATGCGATTCCCCAGAATCGTGCCGTGTTAATGTCGATTAAAACACGGCCCGACGTCCTTTGGAGTGCGACTAATCTCCCTTCCATAATATCAAATTTAGCTATAAAAACAAACTGAAAAATTTGGGGCCGTGAGGGTCCCGTCCGCTAGTGCGGACAGGGTGAAGCGGACAAAATTTTTCAGTTTGTTTTTTAATAAGAAAGAATTTTGCTTTAAACCCCAAGGAGTGAAGAAATCTCTGGTTGGTCAAAGCCGATTATTATTTTGCCATCGACGGAAATAACCGGCACGCCGAGTTGGCCGCTTTTATCCACCATTTCCTGCCTTTTAGCCAAATCAGCTAAAACATTATATTCGATATATGCAATACCTTTCTCTTTAAAAAACTCCTTGGCCATATGACAGTAATAGCAAGTCGGTGTCGAATATATCGTTATATTTTTATTCATACTTTTTTAAAATTAAAGACAAGTCAACTTATTCTATCACAAAGTTTAATACCTTTTCCACTCTCCTATTCTGCCTGTCTTCAAAACATTTTCAGCCATAGCTAGTTCATCGTGAATGCCATCAATAAGCTCATAATCTTTAGATTCTTTGAGTGTCACCCACTCATATCTGTCAGTTTCTTCTTCCTGTAATTTAACTTCCCCGCTCTTATAGTCAGCCAGACAAGAGATAACTAAAGAAGGCGCGCCATCTTCATGAATATTTGCAAGACTTGTCACATATCTTAAATTATTTATTTCCAAACCAACTTCTTCCATAACTTCTCTGGTTAAAGTTTTTTCCAAAACATTGTACCAGTAATACTTGGTATCTTTGGGAAAACCAGAATAATCGGAAGGTTCCAAGCGTCCGCCCGGCACTGTCCACATCCCGGGAAATCTCTTTTTATTTTTGGAACGGCGAGTAATTAGATACTTACCATCTTTGACAATTATAGCGGTTATCGCCACTTCATAAGTTATTTGTCCTTTTGACATATAGTTTAAAACTGCACTTTCACCGGCTGACGGGTAGCCTCATCACCTTCTAAATCAAAAAATTCCATTTTAGAAAAATTGAATGTCTTGGCCACAAGATTTGAAGGAAAAGAATCTGTCGCAATATTCAAATCACGAACGTTTGTATTATAGAAACGTCTAGCGGCTTGGATTTTGTTTTCAGTATCAGAAAGTTCTCTTTGGAGATCTAAAAAGTTTTGGTTAGCTTTCAGGTCAGGATAAGCCTCGGCAACTGCAAAAAGAGATTTGAGAGCACTCCCGAGCATATTTTCTGCTCCCGCTTTTTCTGCCAAACTACCAGCGCCTATTGCCATAGCTCTGGCTTTGGTTACATTTTCAAAAGCAGTTGATTCGTGAGTAGCGTAACCCTTAACAGTGTTAACGAGATTTGGGATAAGGTCATAGCGGCGTTTCATTTGCACTTCGATATCACTCCATGCCTCTTTGGCTCTGGTGATAAGCCTGACAAATCGATTATAAGAAAAAACAAACCAAATAACCAATATTATTATGATTGCTAAAATGATTGTTCCCATGTCCATGTTTTTGTAGTTATAAATAAATACTCTGCCAGCATTATATCATAAAAATATTCTACAAAAAACAAAAAATACCACCCCCCAGAAATGAGAAAGTGGTCTTCACAAAATAGCGAACAACAAAACAAATAGAAAGAACTCAAATCGGTAAGGCCGGTACCGTCGGCGGAGTCACGCCCAAGAAGAGACCCCGCCGACGCATCCGGCTAGAGCGGCAAGCCCTAGGCGCCTATAAGGGCAGCCGCATCTCCTGCCGCCTGGCGCTGCGGGCTCCTTGGCGGCACAATCGCACCCCACGGGGGCGTGGGTTGGATAAGTGAACAGTGATTTGTCCATTTTCACTGTTTGCGATTGCCGTTCATCCGGCACGTATTATAGCAAACCTATATTGTTTGTCAACCAATTTTAATTTATATAAAAAGGGGCTGTCTCCCTCGTGACAAAAAACTTCACGAAAAAAGACAGCCCAACATCTCTGAGCAAAGATTAGAAACAATCTTTGGTCCTGACCGCTAAAAAACCCTCAGGACTGAGTTATGTTCTAAAAGAAGAACAACACATGCAAATCGCAGACAGAGCAACCTTTAGCCCTGCTACACCCCCGTTTTTCGAGTTTGGTCTGGTGACACAGACCCTCTTTCGAAGGCCTGCCGCGATGGTACTCCACGCGTGTTTCCTACCATATATCATAGCAAACTCACATTTTTTGTCAAGTATTTTATATTTGTCCACTCCTATAACAAAAAAATGGCTTAGTTGAGCCATTTTTTGAGCTAATCTATTTTATTTACTTTCAGTAGTCCATGCCACCCATTTCAGGACCACGACTTTGCGGCTTCTTTGGTTCTGGTTCATCGGCGATAGCGGCCTCGGTGGTTAGAAGTATGGCAGCAGCAGAAGAAGCGTTTTGGAGAGCGGTACGAGTAACTTTGACCGGATCAATAATACCCTCTTTGATAAGATCTTCGGAAAATTTTTCGGTTAAGGCATTGAAACCGGCATTTTCTTTTTCTGAATTCATTATTTTTTCCACAGCTACCGACCCATCGGCGTTGCCGGTATTGAGCACAATCTGTCTTAGCGGCGCTTCCAAGGAACGCAAAATAATATCGTAACCAAGAGCAATTTCAGGAGTGGCAAAATCCGTAGCTTTCAAACTTTTTATTTTTTTAATGACTCTAATATAAGCGCTGCCTCCGCCAGCTACAATACCTTCGGAGATAGCCGCTTTGGTGGCGGCCACTGCGTCTTCAATTTTGAGTTTCAAATATTTCATTTCTGTTTCGGTTGCCGCACCAACTCTGATGACCGCTACTCCTCCGGAAAGTTTGGCGATCCTTTCGTCTATCTTTTCTTTATCATATTTTGAATCCAGTGTTTCTTTCTGTTTTTTAAGAGATTTTATCCTGTGGTCAATAGCCGTTTTCCCTCCTCTGCCTCCAACGATAATAGTGCTGTCTTTTTTGGAAACAACTTTTTGGGCCCTTCCGAGCATATCTGCCGTAGCGCTTTCCAATTTCAATCCCAAATCTTCAGAAATAACTTTAGCCCCAATAGTAACCGCAATGTCTTCAAGCATTTCTTTTTTTCTGTCTCCATAGCCGGGAGCTTTGACCGCTAGCACCGAAAAACCGCCACGAAGTTTGTTAACCAAAAAAGTAGTTAAAGCTTCCCCATCAACATCATCAGCCACAATCACCAGCTCCTTTTTGCCGCTTTGAGCCAAAGATTCAAGCAGAGGCAAAATATCTTTAATAGAAGAAATTTTCTTATCTGTGAGCAAAATTGGCACATCCTTGTATTCGGCTTCCATTCTTTCCGGATTAGTAATCATATAGGGAGAAACGTAACCTTTATCAAATTCAAGACCTTCCATTACTTCAGAATCAACTCCGAATGTTTGTGATTCCTCTACAGTGACTACACCGTCTTTACCGACTTTTTCTATGGTATCAGCTATGATATTCCCCATTTCTTCAGATTCAGCGGCGATAGTAGCCACTTGCCTTATCTCCTCTTTATTTTTTATGGGTTTGGCTATCTGCCCCAAAATAGCCACTGCTTTACTTGTGGCTTCTTCAATCCCTGCTCGCAAACTCATAGCATTTACTCCCATATTGGCATGCTTCAGCCCTTCGCTTATTATAGATTGGGCCAAAATAACAGAAGTGGTGGTACCATCTCCTGCCACATCATTGGTTTTGTTGGCTACCTCTTTTATAATCTCTGCTCCCATATTTTCAAATTTATCGGAAAGAGTTATTTCCTTAGCAATGGAAACACCGTCGTTGGTGATAACCGGAGCGCCATAACTTTTATCCAAAACTACATTTCTGCCTCTAGGACCTATAGTTACCTTAACCACATTGGCTACCGCATCTACCCCGCGCTTAAGTGCTTTTCTCGCTTCTTCGTTAAATATAATTATTTTTGCCATGGGTTAATTTTTTATGACTGCTAATATATTTTCTTCTTTCAAAATGTAGTACTCTTCACCATCCAATTTAACCTCTTCATATCCATATCTTGAAAAGACCACCTTATCGCCAATTTTTATGGACATTGGCACCCTTTTACCATCTTCCCATCTTCCTTCACCCACAGCTATCACCATACCCTGTTCCGGCTTCTCTTTGCTGATTGTGTCCGGAATAATAATACCAGAAGCGGTAGTATTCATTTCATCCTGTGATAAAGGTTTGAGCAATATTCGGTCGCCCAATGGAATTATCTTACCTGCCCGGTGAAGCTTTAGCGAAGTAGGGTTGTTGGACTTTTTAGAAGCGTGGGCTTTCTTTTTCATGGTTTTTTTCATATTTTTTAATAGGTTATAATCACTCGTGAAGCTTGGGTATTATAGTACAATCCAAAATCCTTGCAAGGATTTTGAAATATGCTATGCTGGATTTTAATAACAAAATGCTATCTTATTGTTTACTAACAACAAGATATCAATGATGATAAAATGTTATCTTATATTCAAATAGTCCTAGCGGTCTTATTGTGTGCCCTTATACTGATTCAGCAATCTGAAGGATCTTTGGGTGCTGCTTTTGGCGGCAGTGGGATGGACAGTGTCTCCAGAACAAGGCGAGGTCCGGAACTTTGGATTTTCCGAAGTACTATAATTGTTGCTTGTGTTTTCGTTGCTTCTACTCTTTTAAATTTGCTATACTAAAAATTCAATATCCATACTTCACTCAAGTCTTTAATCTATTGGTACAAACTCAGATGAAACCAAAAAGCAAAATTGCATCCTTTTTCTATGCCCTATTTATAGATTTCCGCCGTCTAAATTTCATTAGTAAAATAGAAGAAGTAGTTAAAGAGATGAAAAATTCAGAGAAGATATTCTTCTTTATAGTTTCTTTGATTTTTGCTGTCAGTGGTTTAGTGCTTCTCTTCCAACTCAATAGTTCGTTTTTAGTAGAGGTACCGGCTTTCGGCGGAAGTTTTACCGAAGGGCTTATCGGAAGTCCCAGGTTTATAAATCCTATACTGGCCATCTCTGACACTGATAAAGATTTGACTTCTCTTATATATTCCGGACTTTTAAAAGTCTCAAAGGACGGCAGTTTTGAACCGGATCTTGCCAGCTCTTATGAAATTAGCAGTGACGGCACCATTTATAGTTTTAAAATAAAAAATAATGCTTTTTTTCATGACGGAAAAGAGGTAACGGCAGATGATGTTATCTTCACTATTAATAAAGTCTTGGATCTGGTAATAAAAAGCCCCAAGAAGGCAAATTGGGATGGAGTATTAGTGGAGAAAATAAACCATAAAGAAATTAAATTCACCTTAGGGAAACCATACATTCCGTTTTTATTTGCTCTTACTTTGGGTATATTACCAAAACATATATGGGAAAAAGCTTCTTCGGAAGAGTTCCCCTTCAGCGAGTTTAATATAAACCCTGTCGGCTCTGGACCATACAAAGTAGATAAAATCTCTAGAAATTCCGGAGGTATACCTACCACCATAATACTTTCTTCTTGGGGAAAATACACTTTGGGTAGACCAAAAATACAATCTATTACTTTTAAATTTTTCCAAAATGAGACTGACCTCATGAAAGCCTATGGTGATAAATCTGTAGAAAACGCAACTGGTTTAAGTCCAATTGACGCAAAAAAGATAAGCGCCAACAGAGCCATTATAAATAATATTTCTCTGCCAAGAGTTTTCGGAGTATTTTTAAATCAAAATGTTGCTCCGGTGTTTTTGAATAAGGAAACAAGAGAGGCGCTGGATCAGGCAACTCCTAAAAAAAGAATAGTCGATGAAGTCCTATACGGTTTTGGTAGGGTTTTGAATGGGCCAACGCCAAGTTATATTGAAGAAGACAGCCAAGCAAACGGAGATATTGAAGCAGCTAAAGCTTCCCTTTTAGCGGCTGGCTGGAAAGAAAATGCCGATGGTATATTAGAAAAAAAGATAAAAAAGGAAACAATACTTTTTAGTTTTTCAATCACTACTTCTGACGCGCCAGAACTAAAGCAAACCGCTGAAATCTTAAAAGAGGCTTGGGAAAAACTAGGGGTTTCTGTCTCAATAAAAGTGTTCGAGGCTGGAGATTTGAGTCAAAATGTAATAAAAGGTAGAAAGTATGACGCTCTTTTGTTTGGCGAGGTAGTAGGAGATAACAGTGATCTTTATCCATTCTGGCATTCTTCAGAGCGCAATGACCCGGGCCTCAATATTTCACTCTATGCAAATATAACCGTTGATAAAGCTTTGGAAGATATCCAAAAAGAAACGGATAATCAAATTGAGGCGCAAAAAAAAGAAATTGTTGTCTCAGAAATCAAAAAAGATGCACCTGCAATTTTTCTGTTCTCTCCGAATCTTTTATACGCAACAACCCCCAAAATAAAAAACATCACATTAAAAAGTGTTTCCGCCCCAAACGAAAGGTTTCTCTATATTAATGATTGGTACATAGAAACCGACAAGGTTTGGAAAATTTTTATAAAAAACTAATTTTAAAAATCTAAAAAGTAAATATGGCTGATGAACGTATAAATAGAATAAGGAGTTTCCATGCTCCGGAAAAACCAAAAAGTCCAAAACCCACCTCTCACCCGACCAAACACAAAAGAAGTCCTGGATTTTTCTCTCGCAAACGTTTCTCCAATACAAACAACAGATTTGGTCTCATCGAAAATCAAAAATTCCAACCCAAAACTACCAAAGAAGCCGTTCATCTGCCGGCAGTTGGAGACAGTATAAGAATTATTCCACTTGGTGGCACTGAAGAAATCGGTAGAAATATGACCGCCATTGAGATAGGAGAAGATATCATTATAGTTGATATCGGTTTTCAATTTAAAGACGAAGATTCACCGGGTATTGATTATATATTGCCAAACACCAAATATTTGGAAGAAAGAAAAGAAAAGATCCGTGGTGTTTTTATTACTCACGGCCACCTTGACCATATCGGCGGTATTCCTTATATCATGGACCGCATCGGCTATCCAACAATCTATACTCGCCAATTTGGAGCCATTATGATTCAGAAACGCCAAGAAGAATTTACTCAACTGAAGCCTTTAGATATAAAAGTGATCGAAGGCGATGAAACAATCGTTTGCGGCAAGATAAGAGTTTCCACTTTCCCTATTTCTCACACTATTCCAGATTCAATGGGGCTCATAATCCAAACTCCTTACGGTAATATCGTCTTCGTTGAAGATGTACGAGTAGACAATGTAAAAGGAATCCCAACAAAAGAAGAAGAACAGCAATACGAGAGATTTAAAAATATGAATGTACTTCTCCTTACCATGGACTCTACCAGTATTGAGAAACCCGGTTTTTCTTTATCTGAAAATGTGGTAACTGAAAATATAGAGAAGTTTATAAAAGAGACCAAAGGCCGTCTTATTATCGGCACTTTCGCTTCCCAAGTAGAACGCATAATCGCCATCATAAAAACAGCCGAAAAATACAACAAAAAAATAGTAGTGGAAGGCAGAAGTATGAAAACCAATCTGGAAATAATAAAACTCCTCAAGCTTTCTGATATTAAAAATATAATACCGGTTGAAGAAATCGAGAATTATCCTCCTGATAGGATAATCATGCTGGTTACCGGTTCTCAGGGCGAAGAATTTGCCGCCCTTATGCGCATAGCCAATAAAAGCCATAAGTATGTTCGTCTGCGAAAAACAGATACTATCCTTCTTTCTTCATCAATTATACCAACCAATTTCAAATCAATCGTTAAGCTCAAAGACAATCTCTATCGTTCCGAAGCTAAAGTCATCACCTATCTTGATTCGGATATTCACGCTTCCGGTCACGGAAACCGTGACGAGCTAAAATGGATTCATCAGAGAATTAACTATAAATTCTTTATGCCGCTACACGGCAACCATTATATGCTTTGCCAGCATGCCGAGCTCGCTCAATCAATAGGCATTCCTAGAGAAAACATCGTTGTCCCGGATAACGGCTCCATTGTAGAGATACAAGATAAAGGCACCAAAATAAAAATACTCAAAGAAAAAGCTCCGAGCGACTTGGTAATGGTGGACGGCTTTGCCGTAGGAGATGTTCAGGAAGTGGTGATAAGGGATAGGAAAATGTTGGCGGACGACGGTATGTTTGTTGTCGTGGCTATCATCGATTTAAAGACCGGCAAACTACGTAAATCACCGGACCTTATCTCCCGCGGTTTCGTTTACTTACGTGAATCTCAAGAACTTTTGGGGCATACCCGCCTTATCATCAAAAAAACAATTGAAGAAACCACTCGTGGTACAAACCCTATAAATTTTGATTTAATCAAAAGCAATGTCACTGACGACGTCGCTCGCTTTCTGTTTCAAAAAACAGCTAAACATCCTATTGTTATCCCCGTCATTTTGGGAGTGTAAATATTTAAGGTAGAATAGAACGAATGAATTTGAACAAAAGATTGATTGCGGTTTACTGGGGCGGTTTTTTCGTGACA
This sequence comes from Candidatus Zambryskibacteria bacterium RIFCSPLOWO2_12_FULL_39_16, assembly GCA_001824215.1. Classification (GTDB taxonomy): domain Bacteria; phylum Patescibacteriota; class Minisyncoccia; order Phycocordibacterales; family WO2-35-19; genus WO2-35-19. Next base: position 27,945 of record MHWS01000001.1, read on the forward strand.
GCGCACTATGCCCTAGTTGTCTATATAAACTCATCATTCTTGAGTCAATTCGTCAGTAATGATGTTTTGGATGTTTTATATATTGCCGGTTCTGTTTTAAGTATTGTTTTTCTTTCATTGGCTCCATTCTTTTTTCGTAAATATGGCAGTCTTTTGACTTTTTTATTTTTCATAGCATTGGAAATGATAACCGTATTCGGTTTAGGAGTAACCGACATGAAAGCTTTGATTATCCCCCTGTTCATTATTCATATTTCGGCTAATTCAATACTTTATTTCTGTCTAGACGTAAATTTGGAAGAAGAGACTAAGGCAGAAAGCACTACCGGCGGCAAAAGAGGTATTTTTTTGACTACTCAAAACATCGCCTGGCTTTTATCGCCTCTGGCGCTCATTTTTCTGATAACTCAAAATGTTTTTGGCAAAATCTACCTGTTTTCGGGGATAATTTTAATCCCCCTATTTTTGATAGCGATTTCCCTTTTTAAAAATATAAAGGAAACAAACATTGTAAATTCAGGAATCATAAGAGCTTTGCGTTCATTTAGAAAGAGTGGCGATAAGGCAAGAATCATAGGTGTGCAATTTGTGCTCAGTTTCTTTTATTCCTGGATGATAATTTATTTACCGCTTCTTTTAAATAAAGAGATGGGTTTTAGTTGGCCAAAAATAGGAGCGCTGTTGGTTTTCATGCTTCTGCCATTCCTTATTTTTGAATTACCGGCCGGCATTTTAAGCGATAAAAGATTCGGAGAAAAGGAACTTCTAATCGCTGGATTAATAATAATGTTTCTATCCACTCTGATAATTCCGAATTTGACTACCGCTTCATTTTTGATTTGGGCTATTGTTCTTTTTGCTACAAGAGTAGGCGCCAGTCTTGTTGAAATCGGCAGCGAAACCTATTTCTTTAAACATGTTAAAAAAGAAAACACCGGAATAATTAGTCTTTTCCGTATGTCCCGTCCGTTTGCTTTTATTATCGTTCCTCTCATCGCTTTGGTTGTCGTCCACTTCTTTTCCTACTCCGCTTCTTTCTACTTTCTTGCTTTCTTCACTCTCTCTGGCTTGTTTCTTATCCCCAAAGTTGATACAAAATAGACAAATTTATTATTTGTAATATTATTAAGTCAAGTTTTAATAGTTAATTTTTAATATTATGCCAATGGAACAAATAGCACCTAGACCAGAAGATATAGCTGCAGCAATAGCTCTAGTAAATGAGAACCCTCGTTTAAAAAATGATGCGATTATCAGACAAGCAATAGAAAAAGGTATTGGCGCTAATGGACAACCAATAAATTTAGATAGATTTGTGGAAACAAGAGGAGCTTTTCTAGAACTAGAGGCAGCAAGAAAAAAACTGCAAGAAGTCAGGGATACAGATCCTGAAACTTTTGATGCAATTGTCGTTTCTTCTGTTAGACCAGATTTGGAAAAATATATTAACTAAGGCTCCAAAATACCTTCAGTCTTCCCGTTTACGGAGATAACTACCGAATCAATGTCGGGAAGAGTGTTTAAAGTGTTTTCTATTTGAGATTTGATGGCAATAACCGTGCAAGAGCCTCCCACCTCGCTGAAGCGTTGATTAAAATCAATATAAGCTACCTTATCCTTTATTTCAAATTTCTGAAGCAGTACCCCATCATTTAAGCTGGTAAAATACCCGGATGTTTTATCCTGCTCGGAAACTCCGAGAATAAGCGCTTCTAGAGCGCCCGGCCCAAGAGTTTCGGCATTTATAATTGTACGAGATATCGGAAAGACTTTTGAGCAATCCTCGCTGGAACCCATGTCATTATTTCCAAAATATACGTTCACTTGTTTTTGCCATTCAAAAGCGCTTGCCGAATTTGCAGAAAAGCCTCCAAAAGATCTTATGAGCATAAACAACGCCAGTAGCACAAACGCCCCCGTTACTATGTAGAAAAAATATCTTAACGTTTTTGTCATGTCTCTATTCTATAACATTCAAAAAATCAAGGAAAGGTAAAAGGTTGATTAAGATTTGGCATTTATCGCATCTTTTATTATGACTCTGAAAGCATCAACAGAAGCAGGATTTTGAATTTGTTTCCCATTCACAAAAAATGTAGGGGTTCCTTGCAGCCTTAGTTTGATAGCGTTTGTTCTTTCTGCTCTCACAAAATTTATGACCTCTTGTGATGTAATATCAGTTTTAAATTGTTCAACAGATATCCCGGTAAGAATAGCGTAAGATTCAAATAAAGATTTCGGGCTGGCCACATTCGCCCATTCATTTTGTTTTTCAAAAAGAAGGTCATGCATCTGCCAAAACTTGCCCTGCTTTGCGGCGGCCTCTGCGGCTTGAGCAGCCAGTTGCGCATTTGGGTGTATTCCAACCAGTGGGAAATGGCGGTAAACAAAAGCTATCTCGTTTCCAAACTCCGCTATGAGCTGTTTCGTAACCGGATAATATGTTCTACAGGCCGGGCACTGAAAATCGCTATATTCTATTACCACCACCGATGAGCTTGCATTACCTGATACATGATCTAGCGGATGAACGACTCCAACTTCAAAAGGTGGTTTGATAGTGTTTCCACCGCTCACACCCCAGAACATCAAGGAAATTAAAATAATAACTACTGCTCCTATCCAAATAAAATTTTTCATATGAGGTTTAAATAGAAAAAATTTTGGCGAATTTTCCGGTAATTGGAAGCTCTTTTTCCTTTCCTTGCAAAACATTGACTATCCCCATAATGGAAAGTACAAGAGTAAAAAGGTTTACTATATTGATTAGAAACCAAAGTGAAAACATAACTGAACCGAGAATCCACAAGATAATTTCAATACCAAAGAGTACTAGACCTTGTTTAATGTGAAATTTCACAAACTGATTACTTCTACTTACAAGGTATGAAATAATGACCAGCGGGCCAATATATGAAAGGACCGCCATAACGGTGTTATTATTGGCTTTTTCTTTCTCTGAACTATTTTGCCCCTTATTTTGATTGTTTTGAGAATCCATATTTTTATTATTAATTAATAATTATAGACTATTAAAATGTGATTATATACTAGCATAGATTGTTACTACATCATATCAAATTTCTGGGTTAGCTTTAATTTAAAATAAATAGTATAATGCAAGCAATAACCGCCTATGAAAAATATAAACAAAGGAAGGACAAAACTTTCAAAAAATGATTTTAAAAAGAATTTTCACCTCACTACTCCCCCAAGGATGGAAGGTGCTGTTAAAAATAAAATGATGAATCCTATCAAGAAGAAAAAGGCCACTGACATATAATTATTTATATCATGTTAACAATACGACCAGATGATTTTGATAGGGATAGCGGTCGCAAGAATATCATAGGTTTCTTGCATAGACTTGAAGTGAAGATTAACGAACTTGAACGTACCGTTCAAACTCTTGAAAGTAAAGAAGGACACATCAAAAAAGATGTGGAAGGCATCTTAAAGACTGAGGGCGAAGAAGGTGAACAATAGTGAATTATGTTTAAAGATAGAAAAGAAGCCGGAAGTCTCCTTGCGCATGAGCTTATTCAATATCGCAGCAAAAATGCGGTGGTTTTGGCTTTGCCCAGAGGCGGAGTACCTGTAGCCTTTGAAATTGCTAAAAAATTGAAACTCCCTCTTGATATTTTCCCGGTACGCAAAGTCGGGCATCCGGATAATCCTGAATATGCCTTATGTGCCGTAGATCAGGATGGAAATACTTTATGTAACGAAGAAGAAATCGCAAATGTAGAACCGGTTTGGTTGAAAAAAGAAATCGAGGAACAAAGACAAGAAGCTCTGCGCAGAGCGGGTTTATACAGAGGCAACAAAAAGTCATTAAATCTTTCAGGTAAGATTGTAATTTTGGTTGACGATGGAGTAGCCACCGGACTCACTCTTCGTCTTGCGGTTAAATCACTTCGGAGGAAAGGGCCGGGGAAAATTATCGTAGCGGTGCCGATATCACCCAAAGAAACAGCGGATATTCTAAAAGCAGAAGTTGATAAACTTATAGTCTTGGAAATACCAGAATATTTTACTGGTTCTGTAGGCGCTTACTATGAAAGCTTCAGTCAAGTCTCTGATGATGAAGTTATTTCTCTAATCACTGCAGCGATTTAAGGTTTACTAAAGGCTTTTTTTCTGTTATTTTGATAAGCAATTGCCAGATCGTCTAATGGTAGGACTTCAGACTCTGAATCTGAGTATCTTGGTTCGAATCCAAGTCTGGCAGCTCGGAGCGGTAGCGGAGAGCTGCTAGAAACAAGCATGCTTGCGTCTTGGATGAGAACAGCGGAGTATATTTTTCAGAGCACTAAAAAATCCGAGCCGGTGCCCAGACCAAAATTTGTTGACTGAACAAATTTTGAGTCGAGGGAGAAATTCCAAGTCTGGTATCCAAGACAAAATTTAGGTCATTTCTTTGAAATATTCTGCCAGAGCCAGACGCCTGCGAGAATAAGATCAACAATGACTACAAGCCAAGTGATTGTACCGAACAATCCCGCACCGCTCATCATACTAAAACCACTATATCCATAATTCATCATAAATTTATTTATTAAAATAGTTAGTAAGAGTTACATAAAGCCATACTGCCAATATGGCAATTACATTCCATATAACAAGACCTGTAATGAATGTGGTTAACGTCATTACATTTGTGCCGATATCGACCTCTGTATGAAGGGCGTACCCCATAAACCATGAGCGTATCCCCGGAACAAGAGCTACACCTCCAAAGCAGATTACATAAACAATACTAATCCACGAACTTGCAACCTTGAGTACTCGTTTATTATTTGTCATAAAAGTTTGATTAACTTGTAATACACTACAGTATACACCCGAATACTTGCACAGTACACCCCATGGGGGTATACTGTGGATATGAAAGCTCAGATAAAAAATAAGGCGACAAGACGACTTAATATAGTCCAAGGTCAAATCAGAGGTTTAATTCGCATGGTTGAAGGTGAAAAATATTGTATTGATATCATCACTCAATCAAGCGCCATTAAAGAGGCCTTATCTGGTGTCGAAGATTTAATATTAGAGAACCATTTGGAAACCCACGTCTTGCACCAAATGAAACATGGGGAAGAGAAGAAAGCAACAGCTGAGATACTTAAAATTTATAAGTTAGCCCAAAAGAAAAAATAATATGAAAAATAAAAACATTCAGCCAGTACTTATCAGTCTTCTCGTAATCATTGGAATATATCTTGTAGTTGATCACGGGCAACATCTTGTTCCATATCTACCATTTGCTTTTCTACTTGGTTGTCTTTCTATGCATCTTTTTATGCATCATGGCCACGGAAGTCATAGTGACAAAGATCACCACGAACACAATTAGAAATATATGAATCATAATCATCACAATCATGATGTTCACTCTGTGCATATAGTAGATAGTTCATCCAAAATAGGATTTTGGCAAAAGTTTAAAATGAGTATGTCGATGACGATGGGCATGGATCATACGGGGCTTGCCGGTCGGGAAATGGCGCGATTGATGGAGATAGATATCCGAAATAAATTCTTTTTTTCTCTAATCCTCACGGTTCCAATAATCTTATATTCACCACTAAGCACTGAATACTTGAAACTTAATTTACCATCACCATTACAACTTAATTGGCTTCTTTTTGTTCTG
>MHWS01000002.1 GCA_001824215.1 Candidatus Zambryskibacteria bacterium RIFCSPLOWO2_12_FULL_39_16
ATACAAAATAAAAGAGCGAGAGGTTTTATGCCTCTCGCTTTTTTATTTTAATCTAGTTTGCTAGAATATGGATATGACAATAAATGTTCTCTTGGGGAAAATAGCTACTTTGATTTTAAACCCACTGATTATATTAGGTTTTACGGTCGCCACCATATTTTTGTTTTACTGTATAGCTGAAATGATATGGAAAGCGGACGATAGCGGTGGTTTGGAAAAAAGTAAAGATAATGTAAAATACGGAGTCATAGGTATTTTTGTAATGTTTTCTGTTTACGGTATATTAAGAGTTATCCTTGCTACTTTTGGTATCACCCCACCTAGTTTTTTTCCTTAAAAAATTTTCTGTCTCTAACGATATAAAAAATAGGGGGAGCGCGTTACTTGCGCTCTCCCCTAGAATGGCTCCTCTGAGAATTTCACTGTGACCCCAATCGGTTCATCAAGTTCTCTTGATTTGACCTGAAACGCGTAAACACGTTCAGGAGTTTCTGTCGGTTTGACATCCTCTTGTGGGGAACATTCTATAAATCTCGCGTCCCACCTGACGCAGAATTTCTTCCCTCCACCGTCTAGAAGGACATGAGGTTTGTCTTTAGGGATAAAAATCACACCGCTCCAATTATCTGCTGGAGCTGTTATGACTCTATCCCCGTTTTCTTGTTGTTGGTGTTGTACAACATGTTGTGAAGAGTCCATCAAACCCTTCAATTGGTTCATTGGGCCCATAACTTCCGAATACGTACCCGGTCTTATGGAAATTACTTCATTGTTTGGCATAGTGATAGGCGTTTTGTTTGTGGCGCTGCTCCTATCTTTTGCGCCTAAGTCATACTTTTGAATCCAAGCCGCGACAATTATGAGAGCAAGTACTGTCGCTACTACTGTGGCCGCCTTACTTTCCTCAAAATACAGATATACGAACAAGATGATTCCTATGTTCGTCATCCAGAAAAGGCTGCCCGTGTTGTAGATCTCTTTCCACCCTTCATAAAGGAGGATGTAGGCGACGGCATTTAGCACGATGAGACCAAGGAAGGTCATAGTGGCATTATTTTTTAATACCTTATGCCACTTGTCCGCCTTATCCTTGTGTTCGCGATAGACCCACCATGCGATAATAATCAGCACAGCGATAACTATCATGAAGGCAAAGATTTCTCCAGAGATTGGTGGATGCATACTCCCATCCATTACCCTCGCTGCAGATGGGGTAGTTGTCCCAAGCGCAGACGATACTGGTGTCAAAGGAGGTATTGGCCATGAGTCGATGATTGCTCTGGTGATGAAAAACGCAGCGACCAAACTGATCGCTATCACAACAACACCGATTTTCTTCATTTTTCACCTTTCTTTCAAGTTACAAATCCGCCTGTATTATAGCATATTCAGTTTAAAAAGCAACCCCCTGAAGGACGAATCCTAAAGGGGGCTGTGAATGTGAAGAACAAGGGGAGATGTAGAAACATACAGATTACTTTGGAGATTTACTTCCTGTGGTCTCTACTTTTTCTGGCTCTGGTGGTCTTGGTGGAGCTGGCGGCAAGGGCAGGGTGACTTTGACATCGCTGTTTCCTTCAACCCATGTTGAAACTGAAGAATCTTTACTCGCTACCTGACTAGCCGCAAACATTCTGCCACCATCAGGAAGCGAAGCAAAGTAACCGGCGTTTTGCTCGTTGAGCGTCCTTTGGGCTGATGCATCATGTTGTGCAGCATCCATTCTGCCCTGAGCCGCAACAATTAACGTTCTGGCAGCTTTTTCTGCTGCCGCGATGTTTGCATCACCCCTCAACTCTGCCAGGCGCTTTGCTTCCAACGCGTCTGCAGTATCACCGACTGCTTCAACCTGGACAATTTCTGCCCGGATTATTATTTGTCCAAGCTTACTGAAAATTCCAAATGTATCTTCGCTGTCATAGTCCGGTTTACTTTTCTCATCCGTTGTAAGGCCGTTTAGGTTTTTGAAGATGTTCCAAAGTTCTGTATCTTGGTTACCTTTACTTGCGTTGGCTACCATCTCCTTGACCTGGTCAAATGTTTTCTTGCTGATGTACGACCTGATCGCCGACTTCACTATGGCAGCGAAAAGGCCTGTTGGGTCCTTGTTCAGAAAGAAAGCTCGAGTGGGGTGCAGATTTAGCACAGTGATAAGAGTCACAACGTTGACTCGGATATTTCCATCTATTTCAACATCATCGATGACAACCGGGTGAGAAAATTGGAAGAAGAACTCGGGAACATCTGCAGGTCCTCTAGGGACAATTTCGTATTTTAATACTCTTTGTCCCCGTTCCTCCCTTTCTACTTGCTGGAATTCAGTCCACCTCCACTCTTTGAATATCTTGATTGTTTCGAAGAGACCAATCCACCTTACGCCGAGAGTTTTTTCCCAAAAACCTGGGTCTCTATGATCCGGGACAAAATGTTTCTCACTTTTGGTGCCTTCGGGTTTGGTGTCTTCGAGCATCCATCCGACGACATTTTCAATGATGTCGACCACTCTTCCTTCTAGCATGACAAAACTGAAACTGCCTGGGCGGGGGACTGGCGCAAAAAACCGCTTTACTGGTTTGTTTGCTTGCCACTTGATGGCTATACCGATGCCATAAATGGCGCCGGCAAGCAATCCTGCAATTCCCAAGAAAATCACCGTGAAAATCACTGCAAATGACAGCATGTTTCCTCCTTCTTATTCTATTGTTTTAGATCAAATTCCACCTTTACTTATATCACATCTATCAAAAAAATGCAAGGAAGAAGTTGCAAGATTGAAAAACTATGATAAAATGGGTCAAGATTCTCATTCCGGGCAGTAGCTCCGATTTTTTAGTCGGGGAGGAAAGTCCGAACACGGTCCCGATATTTATCGGGAAAAATAGTAGTGGGTAACGCCCATCTGGAGCAATCCAAGAGATGCGAACAGTGACGTCCAGATTTGAAAGAATTTGGATATCCCTTTGGGATAAATCTTTATGGCAACATAAAGAGTGCAACGGCAAAATTCTTACTTCTGTGCAAGGCCGTGTCCGCCGATAAGGCGGAAGTGCCGCTTGATCTCTCTGGTAACAGACGAGACAGATAAATTACTGCAATCAAAACAGAATTCGGCTTACGAGAATGAGAACCTGCCCGACTCAATTTGCAATGCAAATTGGGCGGGTCATAAAATGCAAAATCCGCCCTTACCGGCGGATTTTGCTTTTAGTGGGCAGGGGGAGACTTGAACTCCCATGCCTTGCGGCGCCAGCTCCTAAAGCTGGTGTGTCTGCCATTTCACCACCTGCCCAAATTTTCCCGAGTCCGCTCACCAGGAATCGAACCTGGGACCATCTCCTTAAGAGGGAGTTGCTCTACCATCTGAGCTATGAGCGGATACCTGATTATCTTAATAAGATAATTTGTGCTCGGGGTGGGAGTTGAACCCACAAGGCCTTACGGCCAAAGGATTTTAAGTCCTTCGTGTATACCATTCCACCACCCGAGCATCTTAAAAAACTGGAGGCCTAGGGCGGAATTGAACCGCCGTATAAGAGTTTTGCAGACTCTTGCCTTACCACTTGGCGACTAGGCCGTAAATTGTAATCTCATATTAGTTTACGATTCATTTGAGAGTTCGTCAATTCTTTGGCGATTATGTTCGCCTTCATCAATACAAAAATCTATTCTCGGAACAAACCCAAAAGATTTTTTACCCATTATAAATTGACGAAAATCTCTCTTGCGCCTTTTGGCAAATTCCAAAACCGCTGCTTCTTTTTCTTTTGGCAGGGCAGTAAAATATACCAAAGCTCTTCTGCCTCGATCAAGCACGTCCGTCCTAGTGACGGTTATAAGAGAATCCTTGTTTGATTCTAAATTAAAATATTCAGCAGCAAATCTAGAAATGAGAGAAACCATCTTTTCATCTTTATGTCTGCTTATATTTTTCATCTTGTTAAGATAAATAATTTACTATTGTTTTACCAAAGATGTAGCGGTCAAAATATCTTTTGGTACTAGCTCTATTTTTGATTCTACCATCATACCAAATTCTTGCCCTTCTTTTACGATATCAGCCTTAATTTTTTGGGTCTGGAGTTCTCTTATTTTTCCATTGCCGATAATAATATTTTTGCGCAATATTTTTACTGTCCCACCGGATTTGATTTCTCCCTCTTCTACTCGCCCGCCTATTACTTGTTTGTCTTTAGTTTTACTGAAGATTCTGAGTATTGTCGCAGAACCGGTCGTCTTTTCTATTGTCTCTACCGGAGTGGCTTCTTTTATTTTTTCCTTTACGTAGTCAACCAACTCATATATCAATTTATAAGTTTTTATTTCTATATTGTTTCGCATGGCCAGCATTTCAGCGCTTTTGTCGCTACTTACATTAAATCCCAGCACCAGACTGTTTTTTATATTTGCCGTTTTTAAGTCCTTTTCTGTGATACTTCCCACACCTTTTGAAATTATTTTAATAGTGATTTTATCGTTCCCTAATTTTTGAAGTTCATGTTCTACCGCATCTAAGGAGCCAAAAGTGTCTGTTTTTATGACTACTCCCAGAGTTGCGCCTCCGCTTGGAGTATCTTTTTGTTTTTCCTCCACTCTTTCATCAATATTTTTAGAAATGAACGCCAGAGCTTCCTCTTTTTTTGAAAAAATTTTAAAATCACTGCCAACGTTTGGTTGGACATTCCAGCCGACTATTCTGACCGGACTGGAAGAACTCGCCTCTGGCAGATTTTCTCCTTTGTAATTTTCTATGGATCGAATCGGGGCATAAGCGCTTCCACTTGCGATAAACTGACCAATTTTAAGTGAACCATTTTTTATTATTAAAGTGGCGGAAATACCCTGTTTTGGGTTTAGATCGCTTTCTATTATAAAACCTTCAGCAGGGAGGGAAGAATCACTCTTCAAATCTTCAAGGTCCGACTGCAGAGCTATCATTTCCAAAAGATCAGGGACGCCTTCACCGGTTTTGGCTGAAATAGGCACGATAGGAACATTACCACCCCAACCCTCAACCAAAACTCCATTTTCTGCAAGGTTTTGTTTTACTTTATCTATATTGGCTTTGGCTTTGTCAATTTTATTTAAGGCTACAATAAAAGGCGTAGAATCTTTATTAATACAACCTAATGCTTCAATAGTTTGTGGTTTTACTCCGTCTTCCGCGGATATTACCAAGACCGCAATATCTGCCACTTTTGTACTTCGAGCTCTGATGGAACTAAAAGCTTCATGTCCTGGGGTATCCAAAAAAGTCATTTTTCGCCTTTGATTGCCGATTTCCACTTCAACTTCATAAGCGGACACGTGCTGAGTGATACTGCCCGCCTCTTTTTCAGTGGTATTTGTTTTCCTTATATAATCAAGCAGGGTGGATTTACCATGGTCAATATGTCCCATGATGACTACCACTGGAGGGCGAGCTGACCAGCTTGCTTTTTCTGTCTTATTTTTTTGATTTTTCATCTGTCAGAAATTCATTTAATATCGCGCATTATACACTAATTGTGGTATTATCCCAAACATGAAAAATAAGAGAAAAAGCAATAAAAAAAGAGTGTTTTTGGATTATGCCTCTATAACACCAGTTGATTCTGGGGTTGAAAAAGAGATGATAAAAATTCAAAAAAAAATTTGGGCCAATCCTTCTTCTTTACATACGGAAGGAGAAAATGCTAAAAACGTTTTAGATGAAGCAAGGATAAGGATTGCTCGTATCTTGCATTGCCGGGGAAATGAAATATTTTTTACTAGCGGGGGAACAGAATCCTTAAACTTGGCTATTTTTGGAACAATTAAATCAGTGATAAAAAACGGAATCACTCCACATATAATAGTTTCAACCATTGAACATCCGGGAGTCTTGGAACCGATTAAATCTTTACTCAAAGAAAACGTGACAGAAGTTTCTTTTGTTATGCCGAATAAAAAAGGGATTATAAATCCGGAATCGATAATAAAAGAAATAAAAGAAAACACTATTTTGGTGATAGTTCAGCATGCAAACAATGAAATAGGGACAATACAACCTATTTCAAAAATTGCCGGGAAAATCAAAGAATACAGAAAAAATAAAAATAATCCCTATCCATATTTTTTAGTTGATGCCAGCCAGAGTGTTCTTTACGAAAATGTCTCTATGGAAAAACTAGGAGCGGATTTGCTTGTTTTGGATGGTATTAAAATGTATGGTCCGAGAGGAGCGGGAATCTTGGTAGTCAAACACGGAGTCAAAATCTCTCCGATTCTTTTTGGCGGGGGACAAGAAAAAGGACTCCGCTCTGGAACTGAAAATGTAGTAAATAGCGTGGGTTTTGCTCTAGCTCTTGAGATAGCCGCCAAAATTAGAGAAAAAGAATCATTGCGTCTAACGCAATTACGCAACTATACTGTTGTTAAGATTCTTAAACCCGCCCGCCATGCTTCGCAAGGCGATGCGGGCGGGGGAATCTCCAACCCTTCTTTGAATGGCGATCTGGAAAATAGATTGCCTAACAATATAAATATTTGCTTTCCTGGACAAGATTCAGAATTACTCGTTATAAAGTTAGATATTTTAGGATTTGCCGTTTCCGCCGCTTCCGCTTGCCATACCCTCTCGTTTGAAAACGGTTCTTATGTCATTGACTCCATCGGTAAACCCGAATGTTCTTCTTCGTCTCTGCGCATAACCCTAGGCCGAGATACTAAGAAATCCGACTTGGACAAATTAGTATTTGCTCTCAGAAAGATACTTTGATAAAATATATGGAAATGGAAGATTTAACTAAACATCAACTTATACTTATAACTTTGCTTATCACTTTTGTGACTTCAATTGCTACAGGCATTATTACTTTTACCCTGCTTTCGGAAGCGCCGGTGGAAGTAACTCAAACTATAAACAGAGTGGTTGAAAGAACTATTCAGCAAGTGGTACCAGCGGAAGGCCAGCCGGCAAAAGTTATTACTACTACTGTTGTGGTGAGTGAAGAAGATCAAGTGCTCGAATCCATTTCTAAAAATGAGAAATCTATAGTGAGGATTGGAACTATAGTGGTTGACGGTTCTCAAATGGTTTCTGGTCTTGGTCTTGTTGTATCGGCTGACGGTACTATTGTCTCTGATCTGCGAAGCTATAATGCAGCTTCTTCTTATTCGGTTTTATTCTACGATGGTAAAACATATCCTTCCGGAAGAGTTCATGTTGATAACGAAAAAGGTTTGGTTTTCATGCAAACGAATCTTCCACAAAACGAGAGCCCTAAGTATACTTTTTACCCGGCGGTATTGGGTGACTCGGACGGGCTTAAGATAGGCCAAACTTTGATTGCTATAAGCGGGAAAGATTCAAATGCAGCATCTATTGGCAGAATATTTCAACTTAACTTCGGAGATGATAAAAAGACGGTACAAAATATCCTTTCTGACATAAAAATCTCAAAGACCCATTTCGGTAGTCCGGCTCTTAATCTTTCCGGTGAAGTGATGGGACTTGAGGCGGCATTCGGCGAATTAGACACTGAATATTCATACATTCCAATAAATGTTATAAAGGCAGCTACTCCAAAAGCCCTAGAAGCATTGGCTAATTAGCCTGTCTGCCGTGTAGGTTGGTTTTCTCTCTCTTTTTCTGCTACAATACGGTCGTAATTTAAGTTTTTTATTTTATGACGCCATTTAACCATTTCACAACTAAAGCTAAGGAGGTTATAAGAAAAGCTCACGAGCTGGTCATTGAACGTGGCCAAAATCATGTTGGGCCTTTGCATCTTTTAGCGGCTCTTATTTTACAAGAAGAGAGCATGGTTGCCTCAATTCTTGATAAAATGACGATAGACACCATACTTCTGACTGACTCTCTTTTTGAAGCGATGGAGGACATTTCTTCTAGTAATACTATGACACCTTCCTATCAAATTTTTCTCACTCCGGAGCTAGCTCATATCATTGAGCATTCGTCAAAAGTAGCTTCCGGGATGAATGATGAATTTGTTTCTACCGAGCATCTTTTTATCGCATGCCTTGATGTCCCAAGCCCAGCCAAAGATATACTTTCTAAATTTAAAATCGAAAAGGAAAAAATACTATTTTTAATTCAGGAAATAAAGCAAGGAAGAGTTCCTGAAACGAAAACTTCACAGAAAAATAAAACTCTAATAAAATACACTCGTTCTCTTACAAAACTTGCTCGTGAAAATAAACTTGACCCGGTTATCGGTCGAGACGAAGAAATTTCTCGTATCATTCAAATACTTTCTCGTCGCACCAAAAATAATCCAATACTTATTGGAGAGGCTGGTGTTGGTAAGACTGCCATTGCTGAAGGCCTGGCCATGAGGGTTGCTTCCGGTAATGCGCCCGAATCTTTAAAAGATAAAGAGATAGTTTCTCTTGATTTGGGACTTTTGGTTGCTGGTACGAAATACAGAGGTGAATTTGAAGAAAGACTTAAAAATATAATAAAAGAAATAGAAAAATCAGAAGGCAAGATTATACTATTTATCGACGAAATTCATTCTATTGTAGGAGCCGGATCTGCTGAAGGGTCACTTGACGCTTCCAATATGTTGAAACCTTCTCTTTCTCGGGGAGAGCTTCGTGCTATCGGTGCTACTACCATAAAAGAATATCAAAAATATATAGAAAAAGATCCAGCCTTAACTCGTCGTTTTCAGCCGGTGTTTATCAGTGAGCCCTCGATAGATGATGCCATAACAATATTGCGTGGGCTTAAAGAAAAATATGAACTGTACCATGGGGTACATATTACAGACGATGCCATCAAAGCGGCGGTTAATCTTTCTTCCAGGTACATTGCTGACAGATTTTTACCGGATAAGGCAGTTGACCTTATTGACGAAGCGGCCTCACATCTCAAAATTTCACTTGAAAATATGCCGCCTGTTCTGCAGGAGACTAATTCAAGAATAATGAAACTCGAAATTGAAAAGGAAGCTTTGAAAAAGGAAACCGGAGGCAAAAACAATAAAGTTAAGAATCGTTTGCAGAATATTGAAAAAGAGATTGCCGATCTTAAGGAAAAAACATCCGAAATTAGTCTGAAATGGAAAAATGAAAAAGAAAGCCTGGGAGAAATGAAGAGAATAAAGAAAGAGTTGGAAAAAGCTCGTTTGGAAGCAGAAGCTGCCGAAAATCTTTTTGATCTCGGTAAAGCTGCCGAAGTTCGTTATGGCGTAATCCCGACTTTAGAAAAGGAACTTGACGTTAATATGAAAAAATTGAAAAAACTGCAAAGTTCCCGCAGGATTTTGAAAGAAGAAATTACTGAAAACGACATTGCCAATATCGTGGCCAAATGGACAGGAATACCTGTTTCTAGAATGCTTGAAGAAGAAGCGGAGAAACTTTCTAGAATGGAAGGAGATTTAAGGAAATGTATAATTGGTCAAGATGAAGCAGTGAAAAAAATATCGGATACTATCAAACGCTCTCGCGCCGGCATTTCCGACCCCAATCGTCCAATCGGTTCGTTTATTTTCTTAGGACCGACTGGCGTGGGTAAAACCGAACTCACTAAAGCTTTGGCAGAATTTATGTTTAACGATGAAAAAGCTCTTATAAGAGTGGATATGTCCGAATTTATGGAAAGGCACTCCGTCTCTAAACTTATTGGAGCTCCTCCCGGTTATGTTGGTTTTGACGAAGGAGGGGGACTGACCGAAATGGTGCGACACAGACCATATTCTATAGTGTTGTTTGATGAAATTGAGAAAGCTCACCCAGAAGTTTTCAACGTGCTTCTGCAGGTATTGGATAATGGCAGGCTTACAGATTCAAAGGGTAGGACGGTCAACTTCAAAAACACTATTATCATAATGACTTCAAACATTGGTGCCAATTATATAGATAAGATGGAAAAAATGGGTTTTGGCGAGAGAGATAAAAGTGGTGGAGATTATGCAAATGTGAAAGAAAAAGTGATGGAAGCTATGAAAGACTTTTTCCGTCCGGAATTCTTGAATAGAATTGATGATGTTGTTATCTTCGATATTTTGTCTATGGTGGCTATACGAGAAATAGTTAAAATTCAAATTGATTTGGTTAGAGAGAGGCTCTCTTCCAAAGAAATTTCTTTGGAGCTTACTGACGAAGCTTACGAATATCTGGCTAAAGAAGGATACAATCCTCAATATGGAGCAAGGCCCCTAAAACGCCTTATCCAAAATAAAATACTAAACCAAGTGGCTTCTTTTATAATTTCCAAGGGTATTTTAAAGGGTGGCACAGTGTCTGTCTCTGTAAAAAATAATGATCTTGTCTTTGATATCAAAAAGGGCCGCCGTGGCGCTATTATAGAATCTTCTATGCTTGATACTGCTTCTGCCGAAACGACTGTCTAATTACTGGTAATAAGTAAAAATTTTTGCTAAACTCCTTCTATTAAGTTTTGCGTCGGTGGTAGAGTGGTCAATTACAACAGACTGTAAATCTGTCGCCTTCGGGCTACGAAGGTTCGAATCCTTCCCGACGCACAATTAAAAAAGACTGGAGTTTTTCCAGTCTTTTTTAATTTATATTTACATCTTATTTATATCACATATGATATGATATTTTTATGATAAAAGCCGACTCTGTTGATTTTAAAATCTTTGGCGGCAGAAAACTCAAAGGATTTATAAAAACAAATCATTCTAAAAATGGAGCTACCGGTTTATTATGCGCTTCTCTTCTGAACAAAAACACAACGATTCTCCATGGTATACCAAGAATTGAAGAAGTTAACAGGATGCTTGAAATATTCTCTTCTTTAGGAGTAAAAACTAGATGGACCGATAAACAGACTATTGAAATAAATCCTCCGAAAAAATTTAATAAAAAAGGTCTTCTTCATTCATCAGTTGCCAGCGTAAGATCAAGCTTAATGCTCATCCCTGCTATGGTTCATCATCTTAAAAATTTTTCACTGCTTCATAGTGGAGGATGCAAAATGGGCGAAAGGACCATATCGGCCCATCGCTATATGTTTGAAGATTTCAATATTTCTATAAAAACTTCTAATGATGAATATCTTATTAGGACCAAATCTACCAAGGCAGCAAATATAGTGATGTATGAGGCTAGCGACACTGCAGCCGAAAATGCCATCATGACAGCCGCCTTAATCCCCGGAGTAACGAAGATTTCTTTTGCTCCACCAAATTATCAAGTGCAGGAGGTATGTTTTTTCTTAGAAAAGCTTGGGGTTAAAATAGAAGGTGTTGGTACTACCAACCTCAAAGTTTTCGGTGTCAAAGAAATAAATCAGAAAATAGAATATCACAACAGCGAAGATCCGATTGAATCAATGATGTTTATGACTGCTGCTATTATGACCGGGTCTAAACTGGAAGTTAAAAGGTGCCCAATAGATTTTTTGTCGCTTGAACTAACCAAACTTAAAGTCATGGGACTTAAGTTTAAAATTTCCAAAGAATATCTTGCTTTAAACGGAAATACAAAACTAGTAGATATAACATTGTTTCCCTCAAAATTAAAAGCTCTGAAAGATAAAATCCATGCACAACCTTACCCTGGTATTAATTCGGACAACTTACCATTTTTTGTTCCTATCGCGACTAAAGCTAGAGGGACGACTTTGATTCATGATTGGATGTGGGAAAACAGAGCCATATATTTTACTGAACTTAATAAGCTTGGGGCAAATATAACTTTGGTTGATCCGCATCGGGTCTTTATAAATGGTCCAACCAAACTAAAACCGGCTCAAGTAGTTTGCCCGTCAGCCCTGCGTCCTGCCATGATTATTCTTATTGCCATGTTAGCAGCTCCAGGTATTTCAATATTACGAAATATTTATTCAATAAATCGCGGTTATGAAGATGTCGCTCTGCGTCTAAACAGCATTGGTGCTTCTATTGAGAAAATCACAAGTTCCTAATTGACCATATATCGCATATGTGATAAATATATGTTGGAGGTGCTCTCTTGAATACAACAACAGGAATAGAAATTGGGTCACTTGTGGGGTTGAAAAAATTTGATACAAATCCCGATACTCAACTTCTGTTGAATAGGTGGATTGGGGCGTACGGGCGAGGTCCTTTCGAGGTTTTTGGGATGGTTGATGATGGTCATGTTTCTTTAAAATATCCGGGTCCTGGCGGAAAGGAAATACATTTCGGAAGTACGGCCAATCTGTCACTTCACATTGGCTTCGTTGAATTGTGGAAATAAAGAGAGGTATCTTTTTTCCTTTCCATGTTTGAATCGCCACAGGCTTGCCGCTGTGGCGATTTCTCTTTTTTTGATGTAAAATCGATTTATAATATGGAAATAAAGGGTAAAAAAGTATTGCTCATGGGCCTGGGTATCTTGGGAGGCGGTATGTCTACTGCCAGATGGTTAGTTTCAAAAGGTGCCAAACTCACTATTACTGATTTGAAAAGTGAAGAATACTTGAAGTCTTCTCTTGAGAGACTTTCTGATCTTAAAGGCAAAATTCGTTTTATACTTGGAGAACATCGAGGAAAAGATTTTTTGGAAAACGAAATAATAGTTGTAAATCCGGACGTACCGATAACAAGTCCATTTTTAGAGATTGCCAAAAAAAATAAAAAGCAAATAGAAAATGAGCTGACTCTTTTTTATAAATTTTGCCCAAGCCTCAACATAATTGCGGTTACTGGTACAAGAGGAAAAACAACCACTGTTAATTGGACTGGACACTTTATTAAAAATAAAAGGCCATATTGTCTTATTGTCGGCAATTCTCCAGAAAAGCCACTAATTGATATTTTGGGCAAAATTAAAAAAGATACTCCAATTATTATAGAAGAACCATCATTCCTTCTAGAAAACGTGAAGGATAGCAACGCTCCGCATATCGCAGTTATTACAAATTTGTACAGAGACCATATAAATAGGCACCAAACAATGGAAAAGTATGCTTTAACTAAGTCCAACATTTTCAAAAACCAAAATAAAGATGATTTTCTTATTCTTAACTATAATGATAAATGGACCGGCTTTTTTTTAAAACAGAACCCTATTTCCAAAGTTTTATTTTTTTCCAGAAATGAATTGCCAAAATCAAAGGATGGGATTTTTGTAAATAAAAAAATGGAGGTACTCATCCGTTTCAGAGGTCACGAAGAAAAAATGCTACAAGTAAAAGATTTTGTAGCCAATCATGGTGTTCATAATATGGAAAACTTTTTGGTAGCATGCCTTGCTTCTTTCATATCAAACAATTTTCCGAAAGATATAAGTAAAATTATCGCAACTCTCCCACAGATAAAGTTTAGGGAAGAGAAAGTCTATGAGGATAAATTTCTTGAAATATATAATGACAGCACAGCCACTTCTCCAGAAGCTACTGTCGCAGCTTTGCAAAGATTTGGCAATGGCAAAATAAATTTGATTCTTATATCTGGAGGGACAGACAAAGAATTAGAATTTAACAATTGGGCGAAAAATGTAAAGAAATTTATTCTTCCAGGCAACCTTATATTACTTAAAGGTAGTGCTACAGAAAAGATGAAAAAACTTCTTGGAAATTATAACTTTGAAGAGTATGGTTCTCTTGAGAAATGTCTTAAAAAGGCCATTATTAGAGCCAAAGAATTTGAAGAAAAAAGGACAATAATCATTTTTTCTCCGGCTTCCAAAAGTTTTGAGAAATTTAAAAATGAATTTGACCGTGGTGAAAAATTTAATTTGATTTTAAAAGGATTATTAGCTAAAGTTAGCAGAAGATTATGGTACAAGAATTAGAGGAAGCATATAAAAAAATATTTAACAAAGAACCAGGAAATTTGGAAAATTGGGAAATTGCCAAAGATTTAATGAATAATTGGAATGTTCCAATCCTTGGGGAAGATTTGGCAAAGAGAGTAATTTTTAAAGTTGTAAATCATGTTATTTTCCCGTCAGATGAAATTACCAAAGAAGTTGTTTTAAAAGCTGAAAATAAAGCAACAGAGTTATTTAATGAATTAAAAACAGACGAGCCTCACATGGATCAGATTGCTATACTAGAGCGGGAGTATTATGAGAAAAAAAGGAAGGAAGAGAATAATCCATTAAAACTGATATGAATCAATATTGTTTTTTGAATGGAAAAATTTTGCCTTTGGCAGAAGCAAAAGTTGGGATTGAAGACATTGGTCTCTTGCGCGGATATGGTATTTATGACGGGATAGCCTCTTTTAACGGCAAACCTTTCCGTTTTTCTGATCATTGGAACAGATTTCTTTCTGGCGTTCATATTCTTAGTTTAAACGTGCCAATTACTGAAGAAAAAGCTGAGAGAGTGATTGAAGAAATACTTCTAAAAAATGGATTTAGCAAAAGAGCCAATGTTAGGATGATTTTGACCGGTGGTAAAACTTTGAATGGTATTGAATATGATTTTGAACACCCAACATTTTATATTTTGGCTGAGAAATGGGAGCCATTATCCCAAGATTTTTATGAAAAAGGAGTGAGGCTCATTACTTATGAGCATATGAGAGAATTGCCTAAATATAAAACTGTAAATTATATAAGGGCGGTTAATCTCCAAAATTGGAGAAAAGAAGAAAAGGCTCTTGAAATACTTTATACTTACGGGGGTGAAGTTTTGGAATGCGCTACTTCTAATATTTTTATCGTTAAAAATAAAACTTTGATTACTCCTGATGAAAATATTTTAAAAGGTATCACAAGAAAAGTTGTATTAGAACTCGCTTTAAATAAATATAAGATTGAAGAGAGACCAGTCGAAGAAGAAGAACTAAAAACAGCCGATGAAGTTTTTATCACCTCGTCTTTTAAAGATATTGTGCCGATTGTAAGGATAAACGATTTTGAAGTGGCAAATGGTCAAGTCGGACTTGTCACAAAAAAGTTGATGGAGGAGTTTGCAAAAGTTGTGAATATAGGTTAGGATAAAGCCATATGTCGCAGAATCAACTTATAAGATTGGTAAGTAAGGGAACAGGAGAGGTCTATTGGACACGCAAAAATAAGCGTAAAGTTGAACGCAAAATAGAACTTAAAAAGTATTCAAAAAAGCTTCGTAAAAGAGTGATTTTCAAAGAAGCTAAAAAATAATTTTTTATGGCGGGTCCACCCCGACTCGAACGGGGAACCTTCCTTTTGGAGAGGAATGTTTTACCATTGAAACTATAGACCCTTGAGAGCCAGTATAACAGAAAACTATTTTTTCAAAAACCTCTTTACTTCTTTTTCTATCAGACTTATTTTTGGTGGGAGCCAAATAGTGTTTTTGTCGCGTTTGAACCAAGTCATTTGGCGCTTAGCATACTGATGGGTTTCTATCTGCATTCTTTTTATCATCTCTTCTTTAGATAGTTTATTTTGTAAAAATAGGGAAACGATTTTATATTCCAAACCTATTTCGGACATTCTTTTCCAAGACAGACTTTTTTTATGTAAATTTAAAACTTCTTTCAAGAGTCCTCCTTTAAACCATTTTTCTATTCTTTTGTTTATCCTATTTTTTAATTCTATTTCTGGAATATTTATTCCTATTTTTAATACTTCATATTTTGCTTGCCCCGCGGAGCCTTGGCGAAGTGGGGGCACTTTCCCCAAAGCTTTACATATTTCAATCGCTCTTATCAGCCGTCTAGTATTTTGCTTATCAATAGTTTTTGCTCTTTCTGGGTCTAATTTTTTTAAAATTTCAAACAATTCGTCCACTGATTTTTTCTCCAATTTTTCTCGAAGTTTCTGATTTGGCGGGGCTTCTGGTATTTGCTTGTCTCCCAAAAGCGCGTCAATATAAAAACCGGTACCGCCGCAGACAATCGGCAATTTACCTCTCTTAATGATTTGTGCGATTGCACGATTTGCTAAGTTTATATATTCAGAGACCGTGAAGCGTTTTTTAGGGTTGGTGACATCAAGTAAATGATGCTTCATTCCCCGCATTTCTTTTTTTGTTATTTTGCCGGTGCCTATATTAAGCCCTTTATAGACTTGCCGCGAATCGGCTGAAATAATCTCACCATTAAATTTTTTAGCTAAAGCGGTGGCAATACCACTTTTGCCGCTTGCAGTCGGTCCTAATACAATTAAAATTTTACTTTTTTCTGGCATAAACCGAATTTTACCTGTTTTTCTGCACTTATCAATATTTTTAGTAATATAAGCTTGATTTTCATGTCCGTTAGCAGAATACCTATAAATTTAGTATAATCGCCAAATAGAACGACTATAATAAAAATATATGCCAACATTTTTTAATAAAATATCAAGTCTTCTAAAATCCAAGTGGGTACTTTGGATAATCATCTTGATTGTCCTTGGGGTTGGCGGGTACTTCCTATTTTTTTATCGTAGTCAAACATATCAATTTGTCACGGTGGAGCGCGGATCTATTGATGAGTCGGTTTCTATTACCGGCAATACTACACCTGCAGAAAGCGTTTCTCTGACGTTTGGCAGTAGTGGCATCATCTCCCGCACTTACTCTGATCTTGGAAAACAGGTGTGGGCTGGACAGGTACTGGCAGAACTTAATACAAACGATCTTGTGGCAGGACTTCATCAAGCGCAGGCTAGTGTTCTAGAGCAACAAGCAAAACTTCAGGCACTCCAAAATGGTACGAAACCTATAGATGCTTCCTTAGCATTCATTATCGCCATGCGCGATGCATATCTAGAAACAGAGACCGCTGTATTTCGATATGCTGACACTATTTTTACCAATGGTGTCTCGGTTAATCCTGTTATTAAAATCAGGACTCAAAATCAAGACGAGGAGAGATCTATAGAGACAGAGCGTCTTATCGTCGGAGAAAAACTCAAAAAATGGAAAGATAATTTGGCGAATCTCAATATCTTATCAGATAGTAAAACAATAAACTATACCAAAGAGATCGGGAACGATGCTATTATTTCTATCGCTATCTTTCTTGATAATCTTGGTACCATAACTGCAAATTTGAACCCGAATAATTCTGGATCATCGCAGAGTGAAATAGATACGGACAGGACAACCATCAATACCGCAGCGCAGGCAGTGAGTACATCTGCATCAGCGCTGCAGACCGCTTACACCGCGTGGACTTCAGCTCCGGAAGATTTGAATGCTCAAGAAGCTGCGGTCAAAGCAGTAGAGGCCAGTGTTGAGAGTGCCCAAGCCAAAATACATAACGCTCAAATAGTTGCACCTATTAGTGGGGCAATTACCCAATTTGATGCCAAAATAGGACAGCTTGCTTCTCCAAATACGCCACTTATTTCTATAATGTCGGATACGGGTTATGAAGTAGATGCTGGTGTTTCTGAAATCGATATAGGGAAAATATTACTCAATAATATCGTCAGCATAACCCTTGATGCTTTCCCCAATGAAATATTTTCAGGAGCAGTATTTTACGTTGCGCCGGCCGAGACAAACGTTCAGGGAGTCATAAGTTACCAAATCAAAATTTCATTTGACAAACCCGATTCGAGACTCAAAAGTGGTCTCACCGCAAATATTGATATACAAACAAAGCATAAAGATAACGTGCTCATTCTCCCACAATATGCCATCTTACAAAATGATTCCGGAACGTTTGTAGAAATTCTCGAAAACAATATAATCAAACAAAATTCGGTGGTACTTGGTATTACCGATCAAAAAGGAAATGTTGAGGTAATCTCTGGAGTTACAGAAGGGGAGCAGGTTTTCAATATCGGACTTAAAGTAACCCAGTAGGTGATTCTGCTGAATCAAATGATTGATGTACGTGAATTAAAAAAGGATTATGTTGAGGAAGAAGAAATTCCAACACGAGCCCTACGTGGCGTAACTTTTTCTATTAATAAAGGTGAGTTCGTTTCCATTATGGGACCATCTGGTTCAGGCAAATCTACACTACTCCATATATTGAGTTTCCTTGACCGGCCCACTGAGGGGTCTTATAAGTTTCAAGGTAAAAGTATCGATGAGATGACAGACCAAGAACTTGCGCATGTGCGAAACAAAGATATGGGTTTTGTATTCCAATCATTCAATCTACTTTCTAGATTGACGGTGTATGACAATGTTGAAATTCCTCTTTTATATTCAGACATTTCTCCATTAAAGCGTCGAGAATGCATAGAAAATGCAGTTAAATCAGTCGGTCTTCCCGAAAAATTGTATACTGAGGCTGGCAAACTTTCCGGTGGTCAAAAACAGCGTATAGCTATCGCTAGGGCCTTAGTCATCGATCCAAATGTTATTTTTGCTGATGAACCGACTGGCAATCTTGATTCTGAGTCGGGTCTGCAGGTTATGAAAATACTCGAATCTCTTCACGATAAGGGACGTACAATAATATTAGTCACTCACGAAACTCAAACAGCTGAATTTGCAAATAGAGTTATTAAAATAAAAGATGGAATGATAGAAAGTGATAAGACGATTAATACAAATCGTTACTACAACGGCAATTTAAAATAATAAGATAAAATAGTTATGACTTTTAGAGATGCATTCAAAACCGCTACTCGCAGTCTGACGCAAGGCAAAATGCGTTCTACCCTCACGGTGCTCGGTATCGTTATTGGTATCGCGTCTGTGATCACTCTTATGTCGCTTGGGGCATCGGCCCAGAAGTATATCTTGGACCAGGTACAGTCGTTTGGCACGGACCTTATCAGCATTAATCCCGGAGCGCCAACTAAAGGTCCTCCGGCGGCGGTGCAAGGTATCATCATCAAAACCCTCAATGAGCGTGACGTACATTCTCTGGAAAACGAGCCATCGATACTGAATGTAGCGGCTCGCGTGAGTGGGCAGGCGATTATTTCCAACGGCGATACGAATCGCTCAGTCATTTGGCATGCGTTTTCTCCCGTCGGGTTTACAATGTTCAATATGAGCCTCTCAGGTGGCACTGTGTTCACGGAGGCAGGTGGCGAGGCGTACCGAAAGGTCGTGATACTCGGGTCCCAAGTCGCCGAAGACTTGTTCGGAGATGTCAACCCGGTCGGCAAGAATGTACGCTTGAAGGACCTCACCTTCCGCGTTGTGGGTGTGTTCGCACCAAAGGGCGTTGGCATCTTGAGTTTCGACGATTACGTGGTGTTGCCGCTTTCCGTAGGACAAAAACAAATGCTTGGTATAGATTACTACCACGAGATGAATGTCCAGATCGACCCACGCTACGACACCGAATTCGTCAAAAGCCGCATTTCTTCAGTGCTACGGCAGAACCATCATATTACTGACCCGGATAAAGACGATTTTATGATTACGTCTATGGAAGAGGCGTTGAGTATCGTAGAGAGCATAACGTCTGCGCTCACGTTATTTCTCTCCGCGATTGCGGCGATATCTCTCGTCGTTGGCGGTATCGGTATTATGAATATAATGCTTGTGGCTGTCACCGAAAGAACCCGTGAGATTGGGCTTCGTAAAGCAGTTGGCGCGACAGACAAAGATATCTTAAAACAATTTTTAATTGAATCAGTTTTACTGACTCTTATTGGTGGTATAATAGGGGTTGCAATAGGTGCAGGTGTTGTAGGTCTTATATATTTCGTTCTCTCAACTTTCTTTTCTATCGGCTGGGTTTTTGCTTTTCCTATTTCATCTGTAATCCTCGGACTTGCCGTATCGGGCATTGCCGGTATTGTTTTCGGCATCTACCCGGCGCGTCAAGCTGCCCGCAAAAATCCTATCGATGCGTTAAGATACGAATAACAAAAATTTTGTATCCTAATTGAACTACGATACAAAAATTGCTAACATCTGACTATGTGCGGAATCATTGGATATTTTGGAAAAGAGGAGGCTTTACCAATTCTGGTAAATGGATTGGAAGCTCTTGAATATCGCGGATATGATTCGGCTGGTGTCGCAGTATTTTTAGAAGGTGAAGTTAAAGTCAAAAAAAGTGTCGGAAAAGTTGAAATATTAAAAAAATCACTAAAAAACAATTTTTGCTCTGGTAGTCATCTTGGTATAGGCCACACTCGCTGGGCAACGCATGGAATCCCCAATAAATCCAATGCACATCCTCACAGCGACTGTCAGGGTCGTATATTTGTTGTTCATAACGGCATAATTGAGAATTATAAGGAGTTAAAATCGTATTTACAAAAACAAGGACATAATTTTAAATCCGAGACTGATACTGAAGTTGTTCCCCATCTTATCGAAAATTTTTTGAACAGTGGCAAAGATTTTGATATTGCACTTTTCGATACTCTTAGAATGATCAAAGGAGCATATGCTCTGGTAATAATAGATAAAGAAAATCCAAAAATTTTATATGCCGCAAGGTTATCAAGCCCTCTGGTTATAGGTGTGGGCAAAAATGAAAATTTTTTGGCTTCAGATCCGTCTGCTTTAATAGGTAAGACAAAAAATGTTGTATATCTTAACGATGGGGAAATAGCTAAAATAAGTCAGAATGATATTAATATCATCAATCTTAAAAAGAAAAAAACTCCATACGAAATTGTTCATTTGGGATGGGATTTAGAACAAGCTCAGAAAGGCGATTTTCCGCATTTTATGCTCAAAGAGATATTTGAAGGACCTGAGGTTGTAAGGGCTGCGTTTCGTGGCAGGATAAAGAGCAAAGAAAATCTTGTTAAACTTGGCGGATTAGAAAAAGTTGCCGACCAACTTAAAGAAGTAAAAAGATTATTAATACTGGCTTGTGGTACATCTTATTATGCTGGTCTTGTGGGAGAATATCTTTTTGAAGAGATTTCAAGATTACCCACAGAGACACACTTTGCTTCGGAATTTCGTTATCGCGATGAACCCTTTGATAAAAATACGGCAGTTATAGCAATTTCCCAATCAGGAGAGACAGCCGATACTCTGGCAGCTATCCAAAAAGCAAAAAAACACGGTTTAATGACGCTTGGCATTGTAAATACAGTTGGTTCAACCGTTGCAAGGGAAACAGATGCTGGTGTTTATAATCACGCTGGTCCAGAAATTGGGGTAGCGTCAACCAAGGCATTTCTATCGCAATTGACGGTTCTTATTATGATGGCAGTTTATCTCTCAAAAAATAAAAATTCTTCAAAAAAATTATTGGAAGAACTTGAAAAAATTCCAAAAAAAATAGAAATAATTTTGGCTCAATCTGCTAAATTGGAGAAACTGGCAGAAAAATACAAGAATTATAAAAATTTTCTTTTTCTTGGACGGCGATACAACTACCCGGTAGCTTTGGAGGGAGCTCTTAAACTAAAAGAAATATCTTATATACATGCCGAGGGTTATGGTGCCGGTGAAATGAAGCACGGTCCTATTGCGATGATTACTGAAAATTTTCCAACGATGGCTATTATTCCTCAAAATAGTGTTTCCGAAAAAATGATTTCTAATCTTGAAGAAATAAAAGCAAGGAAGGGACCAATATTTGCGATTACAACGGAGGAAAATAAAGAGATTTCCTCATTAACCAAAGATATTTTTTATATACCAAAAACAATAGAACCGCTTGAACCTCTTTTGACTATTGTTCCACTTCAGCTTTTTGCTTACTACATTGGGACCAAAAAAGGATTTGATGTAGACAAACCAAGAAACTTAGCTAAATCCGTAACCGTTGAATGAGACACTATTTATTTATCTCAATAACGATTTTGCCATTTTATTTTCCGTAAACTCCTTTTAGCAAATCAAGATCTTTTTTACTTTTCTGGAGGAGAGACTTATTTGTCTCTTCCATACTTTTAATTACATTTATTCCATTCTTATCCCTCACAACCTTACTATATGTGAGGCTCAATGCCGCCATATCTTTTATAAAACAGTGTCCACCGGCCCCTCGGCCACTTTTATGAACAGGCGAAGCATATCTGTTAGGTATAAGCGGGTCAGCTTTTAGAGCATCCTCGACATTTTTCCAGTTTGCTTTGAGTTTGTTCGCTAAATCATACATAAGATTGAAAAATATAATTTGAGTGTAGCCACTGCAATTATGGGAATATTTTATTAGTTCAGCTTCATCACTGGATACTATTTTGCTAAACGGTGCTTTTGGCAATATAGAACGAACTAACCTCGCTGCTTTTTTGTGTTTGGATGTGTTTTGGGCAATACCAACAATATTCATAAAAGGATGTGCTGCATCAAAAGCGGCTGTTGCTTCACTTAGAAATTCCGGAGAATACATAATGGTACGATTAGAGAATTCTTTTTGAAATTTCTTTGTAAGACCGGGTAGTATGGTAGATTTTAAGACAATAATTGAACCAACTCGAGTTAGTGGTATGACTTTTTTGATAATACTGGCATCGTAGCCTTTTGGGGTTGTTGGAGTAGGCACTGCAATAAAAACAACATCACATTTTTTGATTGAATCTTTATTAATATCATATGGCTTTTCTTTTGCATACCGAATGACTCTGTGACCACGAGCTTCAAAATCATCGGCATAATTTTTACCAATGTATCCTTGGCCAATAAACCCGATTTGAATTTTATGCATATATTTGTGCCGGAGGAGAGACTTGAACTCTCACCCCTTGCGAGACACGATTTTGAGTCGTGCGCGTCTACCATTCCGCCACTCCGGCATCGCCTTGCCAAAGCTTTACGCGTAGGCAGGCATGAAGTAGAATATACCTTAAATATCCACCAAAATCAAAATATTCATCCCTGCCTGCGCAGGCAGGTTTTATTTTTGGTATGTTTAATGTAAAATATAACCATGCCCAATACTTCAAATTTTTATCAAGATTCCATATTTTGGGTTGATGTAAATAAGATAAAGCCAAACCCATTTCAGCCAAGGCACGAATTTGATGAAGACTCTATGAGAGCCTTAGCTGACTCTATAAAGCAATACGGAGTACTTCAAGCACTGGTGGTGACACGAAAAGAAATTATTAAAGATGATGGTTTGGGTGTGGAGTACGAGCTTATAGCCGGAGAGCGTCGTTTGCGAGCTTCAAAGATAGCTGGTCTCTCTCAAGTACCGGTAATCATCAGGGTGGGAGAAGGAGATGACAACAAAGACGACCTTATGAAGTTAGAGCTTGCCATTATTGAAAATGTCCAAAGAGAAGATTTGAATCCGGTAGAAAGGGCCAGAGCATTCAAAAAGTTGACAGAGCAATTTGGATTCAAACATCATCAAATAGCCCAAAAAATCGGCAAGAGCAGAGTTTATGTAAGCAACACTATGCGCATTTTGGACTTGCCTGAAGAAATTTTGATTGCTGTTTCGGAAGGTAAAATAAACGAAGGCCATACCAGACCTTTGCTTATGCTTATAGACAGGCCAGAAGAGCAGAGAGTGCTTTTCCAAGATATTATTTTGCGAAAAATGAACGTGCGCGATGCCGAGCTTGCCGCCAGAAAAATCGCCATAGAAAGAGTCAGAAAGTTTAATGCTTCGGTTGATCCGGAAATTTGCGCGCTTGAAGAGAAGTTTACCGAGTCACTAGGTACTAGAGTAAAGATAGAAAAAAAGGAAAACGGCAGCAAACTTATAATTGAATTTTTTTCAAATAACGATTTGGAAGATATCTTGAATATGCTTAAAAATGGAAGTCCGAGTGCTGAAGAAGCCGCCTCCGCTGGGGGCTCCCAACTTCGTCAAGACTACGATGGGCAAGCCAGCGCGCCAATGGATGACAGGACTCCGGAAGAAATCAAAAAAGCCGACGATACTCCAATTGAAGAAGACCTATATTCAATCAAAAACTTTAGTATCTGATTTATAAATTTTTTATATGTTTTTTGGCGAAGGTGGTTTTGACGTGTTCAAGCCACTTGCGGTTTGGTCTGGCGTTTTTGCTGGTTATGATTTCTACTATTTCGCCGCCTTTTAGAATGGTACTAATAGGTGAAAGTTTTCCGTTAATTTTCACTCCTGACATTTTATTGCCAATATCGGTATGGATACTGTAAGCAAAATCAATGGCAGAAGAGCCGGTAGGCAAATCAATCACATCTCCTTTTGGTGTGAATATAAATATTCTTTCACTTAAAAAATCTTTTTTTATATCGCTTACAGAGTAGGGAAGCATGGCGTCTATCCAATGTATTATTTGCTTCTTATTTTTCTCTCCTTCTTTATAAAGAGAATGTGAGGCAACCCCGTACTCCGCTTCCTTGTGCATTTCTTTTGTTCGTATTTGTATTTCCACCAAATCCCCATCTCCAGTAAAGACGGTAGTATGAAGGCTTTGGTAACCATTGAATTTTGGGAAAGCTATATAATCTTTGATTCTGCCTGGCAGAGGTTTCCGTGTCGCATGTATGATGCCGAGCAATTTGTAACAATCTTCTGTTTTTTCAACGATGATCCTCATTGCCATTAGGTCATATATTTTATCAATGTCTTTTTTACTTTTCAGATATTTTTTGTAAAGACTATATAAACCTTTAACTCTGTAATCAGAATGAAAATTAATGAAACCGGATTTTGCCAATTCTTTCATGACTGATTTTCTGAATTTTTCCAAATTTTCCAATTTTTCATCATAACTTTTTTTGAATATGGAAGATATTTCGTCATAACCCTCTTTGTGGGCAAAAGGAAAAGATAAGTCTTCTAATTCGCGGGAAAGCTTTCTGATACCTAACCGGTTGGCGATAGAAGCATAGATTTCTAATGTTTCCATGGCTATACGTTTCTGTTTTTCCGGTGGAACAAAAGACAAGGTTTGCATGTTATGCAGCCTGTCACAAAGTTTTACAATTAACACTCTCAAATCTTTTGAAGTAGCCAACAATAACTTACGCAGAGATTCGTTGTGGCGATCCGCCCCGTGGTATTTGAGTGTGCCAAGTTTAGAGACTCCTTCAACTATAAATAATATTTCTTTGCCAAATTTTTTCTCAATTATTTGGGCGTCTATTTTTGTTTCTTCCAAAATATCATGTAAGAAGCCCGCGGCTACCGATACTGGGTCCATACCAAGTTCAGCTATGTTTTTAGCGGTCTCATATAAATGATTAAAATACAGCTCGCCGCTGTTTCTTTTTTGCTCCCCATGAGCTACTTTAGCAAAATCGTAAGCTTTTCTGATAAGCTCTTTTTCTTCTTCGCTTGCTTTCGTCAGAAGCGATATTATCTTTTCTACATCATTTTCCATGACGCAAAATATAGCATAATTTTTACTTTTTATTTTTCCCGCCCGCATCGCCTTGCGAAGCATGGCGGGCAGGCCATCGCCCTCGGCGACCTACTTTTTTGGGTTCTTTCAAAATTTCGAGGGCGCGCTCAAAAGTAATATCATAAACATCATCTTGTTTAAGAGAACGGAAATCTTTTTGATGCACTATGTAAGGACCGAAGCGACCAATATTAGCGCTTATCATTTCTTTGGTCTCCGGGTGCGACCCGAGCTCTCTTGGTAGACTCAAATATTTTAAAGCTTCTTCTAGGGTTACACTTTTTGGGTCTTTTTCTTTTGGTATTGAAGACCTTCTTGGTTTTTTATTTTTTTCATCTTTGACTCCAAGTTGTACATAAGGTCCAAATCTTCCATCCATAACAAAGACCGAAAGTCCGGTTGCTGTGTCAACCCCGATTGCTTCCGCCTCCTTTATTTCGGAGCCATCTATGTTTCTCATGCCTTTGCATTTAGGAAATTTCTCGCAGCTTAAAAACTTACCGCTCCGGCCGAGTTTAATTATCATATCTCCACCGCAAACAGGACATTTAAATTTGGGGTCAGCATCTCCAAGATTGGTCAGTTTGGCTGTCTTTTCTTTTTCTTTTACATCTTTTGAGAATGGTTTGTAAAATTCTCGCAGAGTCGGTTCATACTCTCTCTTACCGTCTGCGATTTGGTCAAGCTCATCTTCCATCTCGGCCGTGAAAGTATCACTGATATAGTTTCCAAAATTATTTTCCAAAAATGTAGAAACCACATCACCGGTATCAGTCGGTTTGAGTGTCCGCCCGTCTTTTTCAACATAACCTCTCTCCACAATAGTATTAATGATAGAGGCGTAAGTAGAAGGCCTGCCGATGCCTCGTTTTTCAAGTTCTTTAATAAGCCCGGCCTCACTATATCTATTTGGCGGCTCCGTTTGTTTTTCTTCATTAGTTAGATTAAATAGAGATAACGGGTCGCTTGCTTTGACTTTTGGAAGCAAAACATCTTCGCCTTTGGCGGCAGGGTCAGCTAAAAGCCAGCCGCTTTTTATTACTCGCGAGCCATTGGCGAAAAAATCCGGTATGGATTTTCTGGCTCCGACCGGAGCGTCGGAGCCAGAAACTTCAGCAACAATTTTAGTCCGCATCATTTCGGCGTCTTTCATTTGGCTAGCGACCGCTCTTTGCCAAATCAAGCCGTATAACTTTTTTTGGTCATCGTTTGCGCCAACACTTTCTTTATTAAAATGAGTAGGACGGATAGCTCCATGTGCTTCCTGCGCATTTTTTGATTTTGTTTTATAAACGCGCGGCTGATGGAGATCTTTGCCGAATTTACTTTCCACAACACCTTTGATTTGTCCCAGAGCTACTTCGGCCATATTCAAACTGTCGGTGCGCATATAAGTAATGTGCCCGGCTTCATAAAGTTTTTGAGCGACCATCATAGTGCGCTTGGGAGAAAAACCAAACCGAGTAGAAGCTGTTTGCTGCAAGGTAGAAGTTGTAAATGGCGGTTTTGGCGCTCTCTTTGCTTCAGTTTCCACCACTTCTTTGACAGACCAACTTCCTTCTTTAGCGGTATTATAAATTTTATCAGCCTCAACTTTTGTTTTAGGTTCCTCTTCGCAAAAGGCAGTGAAATGTTCTTTGACGCTTGTTTCCAAATCTGCGGAAATGACAAAAAATGTTTCAGGTTTGAAACTTCTAATTTCCCTTTCTCTTTCCATGAGTATCCGCAAAGCGGGGGACTGGACTCTGCCGGCTGAAAGCCCATATCTCACTTTTTTCCAAATTAAACCGGAGAGGTCGTAGCCCACTAGCCTATCCAGCACCCTTCTAGCTTCTTGAGCCTTCCTCAAATTCTGGTCGATACTTCTGGGATGCTCAAGAGCTTCTTCAATAGCTTCTTTGGTGATCTCTTGATAAGTGACTCTGCTTATTTTAAGATCTTTAATTTTTGATTTTTTGATTTCTTCGACAATATGCCAAGCTATAGCTTCGCCTTCTCGGTCGGGGTCTGTCGCCAATATCACCTCATCCGCTCGGCTGGCCAGTCTTTTTATTTCTTCCATCACTTTTTCTTTGCCTTTTGAAATTTCATAATGGGGAATAAAGCCACCTTCTATATCGATGGCCTTTTTGTTTGATTTTGGCAAATCACGGATGTGTCCGATACTGGCCACTACTTCATAATCGCTTCCTATATATTTGCCGATTGTCTTTGCTTTTGCCGGCGATTCTACTATTAAAAGCTTCATAATAAATTAAGGATAAAGAAAAAATCTATAATTAGCAAATTTTAATCAAAATTTATGAGAGGCGGATTTCGCCGAGGGTTTCTTTTATAAGACCTTTCAGTTCTAAGAGAGAGAGGAGAGTTTGAGTTTCGCCAACGGGGATTTGATGCTCCAAATTTGCTTGCCTTAAAATCTCATCACGTGGTAGCGGTTCAACCAAAAGCTTAATGATAATCATTTCTTTTTCCGAACAATCAAAATATTTCGTTTCGTCCCGCGAAGCTTCAGCGGAGTGGGATTCCAAATGCAAAGCTTCCAAAATATCATCACTGTCGCGGATGGGAGTAGCGCCGAGGCGGATGAGCATATGAGGCCCAGAGCTTGTGGTATTGAAAATACTTCCGGGCAAAGCCAAGACATCTCTGTTGTATTCGGTCGCTAACCTCCCAGTGATAAGAGTGCCGGATTTTTTCTCTGCCTCTATGATTAAAGTGGCATTGCTCATACCGGCCATTATTCTGTTCCTTTGAGGAAAACTATAATAGACAGCTTTAAATTCAGGATCAAATTCATTCATAAGCATTCCGCCTCTCTCTACAATCTCTTGGGCGAGGCGAGTATGAGATTGCGGATGCAAAACTTCAAGCGAAAGGCCGGAGCCAGGCACGGCGATGGTGGGCAAATTGTTTTTAAGCGCTGCTCGATGAGCGATTGAGTCAATGCCTAAAGCAAGGCCTGAAACGATTGTTATGGGGTAACCTTTCAAACCTTCTATAAGAGTCTCTACCGCTTCTTTACCATAACTTGTGTTCTTACGGGCGCCGACAACGCAAAGAAGCTTCCGGCTCCAATCCGCCACTTTACCTGTATAAAACAATCTTTCCGGCAGTTGATTGATTTCTTCTAGGAGTGGTGGCCAATCTCTCCTTTCCAGTTTTTTGATCTTGTATGGCATATTTATTTTTATTGTAGCAAATGATAATATAAGTGGGTGCTTGATATCAAGTTTATAAGAGAAAACGCAGAGCTCGTGCAAGAAGGCGCCAAGAAAAAGCGCATAGACTTTGATGTTAAAAAGCTTCTTCTGGTTGATGATAAGAGAAAAGCTATAAACCAAGATATTGAAGTTAAACGGGCCAAACAAAATGAAGTAAGCCAGAAAATCCCAAAAGCAGATTCAATACAAAGAGAAGCTCTCATAAAAGAAATGCAACCTTTGAAAGAGGAAATGCAAAAACTTGAAGAAGAGTTGAAAGGGGTGATGGTAGAATGGCAAAAACTCATGGTCACCGTGCCAAATATTCCTGATATGTCAGTACCGGAAGGTGATAGCGATAAAGATAACAAAGAAGTCAAAATGTGGGGGAAAATTCCAAAATTTGATTTTACTCCAAAAGACCACGTAGAGCTTATGACAAATCTTGGAATGTTAGACCTTGACCGTGGTGCCAAAGTGGCTGGTTTTCGCGGGTACTTTTTGACGGGTGATGGCGCCAGACTACAATTTGCTCTGTGGCAATTTATCAATGATTTTTTTCAAAAAAAGGCGAAAAAAGATAATAAATGGATTCCGATGATTGTGCCGTCGCTCCTCCGGCGAGAGCCGTTTATAGGTACGGGATATTTGCCACAAGGTGAAGAAGATTTATATAAAACTCAAGACGGTCAGTATCTCTCCGGCACGGCTGAAGTGGCTATGATGAGTTATTTTATGGATGAGGTCTTGGATAAAAAAGATTTGCCAAAAAAAATGCTTGGATTTTCCAATGCATATCGTCGTGAAGCGGGGGCGCATGGCAAAGACACAAAAGGCATCTTGCGCGTCCATGAGTTTTTCAAATTTGAACAAGTTATTTTATGCGAAGCCAACCATGAGACTTCTGTGAAGCTCCATGAAGAAATACAGTCAAACACCGAAGAAATCACACAGGCCCTCGGGCTTCCATATCGTGTGGTGATCAATTGCGCTGGTGATTTGGGGCTGGGTCAGGTTAAGAAGTATGATATTGAAGTTTGGTTGCCTTCAGAAAATGTGTACAAAGAGACGGGTTCCGCCTCCTATTTTCATGATTTTCAGACTCGTCGCTTAAATATTCGTTATCGCGACGAAGATGGCAAAATGAAATTTGCCCACTCTCTAAACAACACTGCTCTTTCCGGGAGGCCTCTTATGATGATAGTTGAAAATAACCAACAAGTTGATGGATCAATAATCATACCGGAAGTGCTCCGTCCATATATGGAGGGTAGAGAAAAAATAAAATAGGGAATATATATTATAATTAAAAAGATATAATTCCCCCTCTTAAGGTAAGAGGGGGTAAGGGGGAGTTATGAAAAATAATAGATACAAAAAAACTTCTTCTATAATTGCTAAAAGACGAAAAGCTAGAAGATATGTCGGTATATTTTTGAAAATAAGCTTGCCAGTGGCTTTTTTTATTGGACTCGTTTTTCTTTTGCGGGCAGATTTTTTGCAAGTAAAAAGTTTTGAAGTTTTGAGTGCAGAAACTGTACAGACAGAAAGTATAAAAAATGCCGCTTCTGATTTTATTTCTGGCACAAATTTTTTCCTCTTACCAAGGTCAAATATACTGTTTTTAAGCAAAGCTAACTTAGCGGCTGCTTTGCTGTCAAAATTTGGAAGATTAGAAAATGTTGAGGTCAACAAACAATTTTTCAGCCGAAGCATTAAATTGTCTGTTTCAGAAAGGAAAGAAGACTTTTTGTGGTGCTCCGACCAAGGTAAATGCTTTTTTATGACAAAGGATGGGTTTATTTTTGACTTGGCCAGCTTCGTTGTAGCGGACAAAGTAATTTTTAGAGGTCTTTTAAATGGAAATCCGTTAATGAAAAATTTCTCTACTCCAGAAAAAATGCAAAACTATTCAGGTTTTATTGAAATCTTAAAAAATGCCGATTTCCAAATTAGTTCCATAAATATCGAGTCAAATGATAAAGCAACTGCCAAGTCAAACACGGGCGACATAATATTTAGCCCAGATGAAGAGGATCTTTCCACCGTCGCTCAAAACGTCATTCTTTTAATAAATAATATAAAAAGCAAGACTCCATCTGCTCAATTTAGCTATGTTGATGCTCGCTTCGGCAATAAGATTTTCTATAAACTCTATTGATAATTTCTAAAATTAATTTGCTATAATATAAGATATGTCTGAAGCTTATGAGAGAGACCCGTTTCTTTTGGCTTATGTGAAATGGCATTATGGTCAAGGCTTACGTGAATTTTTTGGCGTGGCTGGAAATTTTTTGTGGTTTGTTTTTCATTTCTTCTCATTCAAACTGCTTCTTAAGACTTTACTTGCTCCTTGGAAAAGGTTGGGTGAAAATTATGAGGGCGGTTTGGATTTAAAAGCTTTTGCTTCTTCTTTGGTCATTAACACTTTGATGAGAGCCGTTGGTTTTGTCACCAAAGTTTTAGTATTGTCGGTTGGCCTGGTCTCTTATGTCTTGACTCTTATTTTTTCCTTCTTTATTTTTGTTATATGGATTTTGGCGCCTGTAATACTTTTGGGCAGTATCCTGTTGTCAGTCGCCTTTTTTATAATTTAATCCCCAAAATCTTTTTCGTATTTTTATCATGACCTTTAAAAAACTTAAAAAAATATCGGAGCCACATTTCTACTGCTTGTTTTTGGACAAGTTTTTTCCTAAGACTATCCGCAACATTTTAAGAAAAGGAGCAGCTCTGGCTTCTCTTGTTTCCTTTGCCCTTTCCTTTGATTCTCTGCCGCTTTATTTCAGCAAAGCAGACGGCTTATTTTTCTTTTTTATTTTTATCTACCTCACTCTTTCTTTCTTAGAATTTTTTTACCAATCAATGCGAGATGAAGGTTTGCGGGTAAGGGTAAGAGAAAGCATCATAAATAAAGATAAAATCATTGATTATGCTCTGTCTAGTATATTGTTTGTTACAAATGAAATTGATGTTACCTTGGCTTTGTTTGACAGTAAAATTGGTGCAGAAATTCTTATAAGGTCAGGCATATCTCCAGAAAATTTTAAAAATTTTATTTATTCCGAAAGGCCGTCTATTATGGCCTCATCTTTAAATTTTAGAGATGAATCTGCCAACTTACTTTCATATCTGGATGTTATTTATGATACTGATAAAGCCTTCCAGTCCTTTCTTTCTCAAAATTCTGTAAATAAAGATGAGTTTATGGGGACTGCAAATTGGATAATGAATACAGAAGACAAAAAATGTAGACAAGGGAGATTTTGGAGCAGAGAAAATCTGGGAGCCATGCCATCAATTGGCACCAGCTGGTCATATGGAGAATCGGCAGATTTGGGGGAATATGGGGTACCTTTTGAAAACGTCACAAACATTTCTTTGTTTGATATTGAAAACGGTTACCGAGACAGGGAAGTGAGGGCTCTCGAAGTAATACTTGAAAGAAGAGAAGAAGCTAATGCCATAATAATAGACGACGACGAAAGAGTGGCAAGAGATATTGTTGGCAGGCTTTTAAAAAAGATTAAACTGGGAGTGACTCTGCCGTCTATTGAGCATAAAAATATTATTGAACTTGATTCAAATTCCTTAATCGCTTCCTATAAAAATAAAGGCGAGTTTGAGGCGGAACTTTTAAAAATTTTGAACCAATCTGTTTCTGCCGGAAACATCATTCTTTACATAAGAGATCTTTCAGGATTTTTGGGGAGCGCCAAAAACTTGGGGGTAAATTTGGCCTCTCTTCTTTCTCCATATCTTGCCTCCAAAAATCTTCAAATGATTGCTTCTGCGACCAATGCCGATTTTCACTTTTTTATTGAGACCAGTCCCACCCTTCTGGAAAAATTTGAAAGGATTATTCCTGATTCTGTTGGGGTGGAGGCCTCCGTCGGTGTTATTCTTGAACAAATTCCTTCCCTTGAAAAACAATACGGATTGGTTTTTTCATATCCTTGCATCTTAACTTTAGTCAGTACCGCCGATCGTTTTGTCACTTATGGAGAAATGCCGGGTAAAGCTCTCAGTCTGCTCACAGAAGTGGCCCCTTGGGCAGTAGAGCGGAAAATACATATAATCAGAGAAAACGATGTAAATATTTTTGTTTCTGAAAAAACAGGCATCGTTACGGGAGCAATAAAAGAAAAGGAAGCGGAGAAAATAGAGCACTTGGAAGAACTTTTGCATAAAAGAGTTATTGGGCAGGACGAAGCGGTAAATGGCATCGCTGACGCTATCAGGCGATCGCGTTCGGGAATAGGCAATCCCAAAAAACCTCTGGCCTCTTTTCTTTTTATCGGGCCGACCGGAGTGGGCAAGACCGAAGTTTCAAAAGCTCTAGCCGAAAGTTTTTTTGGCGATGAGAAAAAGATGATTCGTTTTGATATGTCCGAATACAATGGGCCGGAAGCCATATCTCAGCTTATCGGAGATTTCACGGAGAACCGTAGCGGTCTTTTAGCGAGCAGAGTCAGAGACAATCCATACAGCATCCTTTTGCTTGATGAATTTGAAAAAGCGGCACCGGATGTTTTGGATTTGTTTTTGCAGATTTTGGATGAGGGTATATTTACCGATGCTTTAGGTAAGCAAGTGGGATGTCGCAACCTTATCATCATCGCCACTTCAAATGCCGGCAGCTCACTTATTTGGGATACAATCAAATCAGGCAAGAGTTTAATGAACTCAAAAGATTCAATCGTGAACTCAATCATAAAAGACAAAATTTTCCGACCGGAACTTTTGAATCGTTTTGATGGGGTTATATTTTTCCACCCATTGCAAAACAAAGAACTTGAAAATATTGCTAGGCTTGAACTTCAAAAATTGGGAAGGAGATTAAAAGAACAAAATATTGAACTGGTTATAAATGAAGAGATTATTAATTTTTTGGTAGAGAAGGGAAGTGACCCAGAGTTTGGTGGGCGCTCTATCAACCGAGCTATCCAAAACCAAATAGAAAATATTATTTCACGCAAAATAGTGAGTGGGCAGGCTAAACCCGGAAGTAAGATTGAAATAAAAAAAGAGGAGCTTCTATAAAATGGCTCAGTTAAGCTATTTTTAGGAAATAAGCGGGACAAAATCATATTCTTATGTCAAAAACATTGACATATTTTTTAGCTGTGCTATACTGCTTAGGTAACTGATCTTTTCGTTAGTTCTACAGTGAGGTTGAGAGGTTTTTTAAGCTTGACCCCACAAGGAGTCAGCCATGACCTATTCCCCGCCCAATGGGGTGAAGAGCATTTCCTTTATCGTTGAATCGGACTGACGACGCCGGCGGCCGCGGCCATATGGCCCCGCCTGTAAGACCCCCCTCAGCAGAGTATCGCTGAGGGGGTTTTGTTTTTTATGTTAGGATAAAAAGATGTCTAATTTTTGGAATGAAATGAAAAAGCCGATACTTTGTCTCGCGCCCATGGCTGATGTCACCGACGCGGCTTTTCGTCACATTATCGCAAAGTATTCAAAAAATTCTCACAGCTATGTTACTTATACGGAATTTGTTTCTGCTGATGGATTGGTTTTAGCTCCGGAAAAAGGAAGAAAAAAGCTTTTGAAAGGTTTGGAATATTCAGAAATTGAGAGACCTATTGTGGCCCAGTTTTTTACTAGCAGGCCGGAGATAATGGAAAAAGTGGCTGAGCTTGCGGTTATGCTTGGTTTTGATGGAATAGATATAAATATGGGATGTCCGGATAAAAGTATAGAAAAACAGGGAGCTGGAGCGGCACTTATAAAGAATCTGCCCCTTGCTCGCGAGCTTATCAAAGCCGCGAAAAAAGGTGTAGCAGAAGCGGCCAAAAGATTAAATAAAGAAGAAATACCGGTCTCCGTAAAAACAAGGCTAGGTTATAACAAAGATGAACTGGAGACTTGGCTTCTTCTACTTTTAGCTGAAAATCCGGCGGCTATCATAATCCATGCCCGCACCAGAGAGGAGATGTCAAAAGTGCCAGCCAAGTGGGAGAGAATCAAGAGAGCTGTTGAAATTAGAGATGAAATTCAGCCGTCTTCTTCACCAAAAGATCAAAAATGCACGGATATTTTCTTGCTAGAAAATTCCTCGTGCTCGGCTCAGTCAGCCTCGCAAGGCATTTTTGATTCTTTTAGTTCGAAGACTCGCACTCTTATTATTGGAAATGGTGATGTTGCAGACACTGACGACGCTATAAAGAAGTGTCAAGAAACGGGGGCAGATGGAGCCATGCTTGGCAGAGCAATTTTTGGAAATCCGTTTCTTTTTTCTGAACAGACTCCGACTAATGAAGAAAAAATAAAAGTCTTGCTGGAACATACCAAACTTTTTGAAGAAAAATTCAGGGGGATAAAAAGTTTTGCTGTAATGAAAAAGCATTTCAAGGAATATTTGAAAGATCTTAGTGCGAGAGACCTTCGTTTCAAACTGATGAGGGCTGAAAATGCAGAAGAAGTGGAGGAAATGATAAAGGATTATTTACCCACATTGCTCTCTGTGAAGTAAATATTTATGCAATTTAATGCTTATAAAAAGCCAAACAAAACCTATAATATAACCGGCCAAAACATCAGAAAAATAATGCACCCCAAGATACAATCTACTTATTCCAACCAGGGTAATTA
The DNA here is from genome assembly GCA_001824215.1 of Candidatus Zambryskibacteria bacterium RIFCSPLOWO2_12_FULL_39_16. Lineage (GTDB taxonomy): Bacteria > Patescibacteriota > Minisyncoccia > Phycocordibacterales > WO2-35-19 > WO2-35-19. The sequence continues at coordinate 34,830 of MHWS01000002.1, forward strand.
AAATAAAAAGAAATATCATGAAAGGTTTTTTTAGATAATGTTTATCGTGTTTCCATATGGTATAGAGAAAAAATCCGTATAAAGCCACAGCAGCTACGGCATGATAACTAGGGAAAGAAGAAGAAAATTCAGTGTATAAGCCTAGAGCTGGCCTTGGTCTGTTGATGATGTTCTTAAGTATATATACAGTTATAGAACTGCCGCCTACCGAAAATAGAAGCGGTAAAATTCTGGCGGTGTGCTTGTGGATATAAAAAGAAGCTGCTGACAAAGCTGTCAATACGCCAATCATCACAGTATTTCCTAAATAGGTGATTGTGAGCATTACAAAAATGAGCCACTCAACCCTATTTGCCACAAAAAAATTTACAACAGCTTGGTCTATAAAGTTCATACAAGCAATTATACAATATTGCATTAAATATATAAAAACATATACTTTTGGCAGATCAGTACAGGTTAAAAAATCAAAATGAGGAGACGTTAAATTTGAAAGTCGACAAAGAAAGAGCGGAACTGGTGTTTGGACGCTTACTGGACTCTTTTTTTAGAAAGGAATATCCATTTAATCTACCAAAAGCTAAGGCTCCCCAAGTGATGGAAAATCTTCGGGATTTGTTTGTACTTGGCTCTAGGGAACATGCTTGCTTCTTATTCGCATTGTGTTATTGGATGAGGGGCGGTATTGATAGTCAAACAGCCACTAAACAACTCGCTCAGTTGTATAGGAATAATCCGGAAATGTTTTTGCCTGAAAAAGTCTATAAATTTCAGCGGCAAATGATATTGCCGGGTTTGGAACGCCGTTTCGCTCCTATTTTCTTGTCGTCTGAGTTCAAGGCAATAGGATTGGGTTTTAATGTCGAAGAAATTGCTGATATTTGGGTGGAGAATTGGCTTAGGATAAAAGATCTTTGGGCCGGCGATCCGCGTGATATATTCAAAGGCGTTTCAACCTATGAAGAAGCATGTAAGCGTGTCCAAAACAAAAGCAAACGTGGCTTCCATGGATTTCAGGAGAAGATGGTAAGCATGCTCATCTACTTCTATATGGATGCCGATATTTTAGACCGTTGGCATTTTCCGATCCCAGTTGATTTTCATGTTTTAAGGATAGTTTTCTCTAACTGTATAATTGTGGCCAAGCCAGCAGAATCAAATGGCAATGGTTTTTACACCAAATCAGTCCTGATGTCTGTCCGAAAACTTTGTCAAAACTATTGTGTAAAACACAATGTAGACCCGCTTCATCTTTGTGAAGCGATCTGGTTGTACTCAAGGCTTATGTGCAATCAACACCCAGGCAATCAGAGTGTTGTTGGTGGGAGACATGGTAGAAAAACCGAGCTTCTTCCTGTAAGTCGTTGGAGTTTAGCACAAATAAGAAATTACAGTAACACTTGTGCTATATGTAGTATCAACGACACATGTAAGTGGTGCATACCATCGGCAGAATATTACATAAGAGGCAAGCTTGTCCTCAGAGAAGAAAGAGGCAGTCCACCTCAACTGAACTTTTTTCTTTCATCTACTTGATGCGCTATGATGATAAACTCTCATAGCGCATTTGTTTTATTTATTATAAAAAATCACTCCCCGCAAAGATCTGCGGGGAGCATCAGTCTAGGGTTTTCTTTACAACACCATTGAGATGTCGAAGAAGCCTGACCTTTAGACTGTTAGGCAAAAGGATAAAGAACTTAAATTTGACTGGATGACCGTCAATTACGGTTTCTACCATACGAGTTGGGATGGATTTTGCCCCGGGCGGCAGCCAACGAGATATTTCATCAGAAAGATTGAGATTGAACAATGACCCCCTTGTATCTTTGATGGCCAGTTTTAAATCGGTCCTTTTGATTGATATTATATCTGTATCTTTATTATTTCTTAAATCGTGGTGATTGGCGGTACCTTTTTTTCTTCTTATTCCATCAAGGAATGTGTGATGAATTACATATACCATGTTGGTTTGTTTGGTCAAAAATTCAAAAATTTCATTTTGAGATTTGTGATTTTTGAGCAGTCTCTCTCGTTTGTTTTTTCCATGTCTGTTCTCTCTGTTTATGTAGCTGAAAATCCAAGTGGCCTGGTCATTTATTGGAAATCCTAGCATTTTCAAGAGAGAGTCAAACTGATCCTCAGATATTATAAGGGTATTCATGTTGCTTGACCCCTTGATTTCAAAGTGACAGCGAAGATTGTGATCTTCGATATCAGGGTTGGTATTTCTGTTATCGAGCCAGTATTCCAAAGAGATCGAACTTTTTTTGAGCAGATGCCGCGCAATCCTATCAAAAGAATATCCTATGATATAAGGCAAACGAACTTTTTCTCCTAGATCCCAAAACCAATGTGTTTCTGGTGGATCAAACTGGTGTTCATCTCCTATGTAAGGAGAAAAATTATCATCGTCCACGTCATCACCCCCTTCTCTTTTTAGAATTTAAGTCAAAGTACTAGCATCTAATTAGAAGATATCACAATCAAATTTAAATCTACCTCTATAACCTGTGGACATTTATTGCTCTGGACAAAAAAGTTAAATTATGGTAGCACTATGGGGTTCTAGATGAACGCTTTGGCCCCTTAAAAGGCCAAAAGTTCGTTGACAAATATGGGTAGATTAGCAAAAGCGCTTATTAGAGTGCCATTACTTCTTCTAACCCATCAAAAAAAGAGAGGCATTCGCGAGGAGACTATGAAATTCTTGCGGAGTCTCTCAGAAAGGAAAAGGAATGACACCAAGAAAGTCTAAAAAACGTTCAGGTTCAGCAGATTCAGTTCTATTAGTTCCTATTGAACCAGTACGTCTGGATCCGTCGGTAACTGTTACGCCGGTAAGTCCAGAGCCAGTGACAGATCAAGTTCTGCCAGTAAGCTCTGCTCCACCGGTACATACAGATTTGCCGGGAGATCCACCAGATTCATCAGCCGATCGACATTACTTCACCTGGTTTGATGTGTC
>MHWS01000003.1 GCA_001824215.1 Candidatus Zambryskibacteria bacterium RIFCSPLOWO2_12_FULL_39_16
TAGAAAAAGTTTTTTGGGTTATAAATGATAGCAGAATTAGCGATGGTAGAGGAGGTGTATCTTGCCCGAACAACGGTTGCCCAATCATGAGGATTTTTCAGTTTTTGAAAAGGAATTGGCAAAGAGGGGATTTCGTCGAATTTCAAGCCCGGAATTCTCTTCCCAATTTTATAGATTGGGACTTAAAGCTCCTCGTCCCCGTAAGGGTAGGGAGCTCGGGTATCTCTTTTACGCCAATGAGTACAGTGTTTTTGTCTGGACTACTTGGCTTCCAAAAGAAGAGGTGGCCAGAGCAAGCGACGCCGGCTGGGTCTTAATCGCCGAAAGAGATAATGTCTTGTACTTTTCACATCCCATACACAGAACTAAGAATTTTCTCCAAAACCTCCTGATGCAAGCTCGTATCGCTTGCTGGAAGGTCAGGCATCGCCCGCTTTGCCCCGAGTGCAGCAATTTTATGAACATTGTCCAAGGCCGAGCTTTAAAGCAAAGGTTTTGGAAATGCGACCGTAAAAAGTTGCATACAGGCGGTGTAGACAGGTTTAGAAGTTGGGATTACGGATTACCCGAAGATGTAATCAACTTTCTCAAGCCTATCCGTAAGAGGAGAAGAAAGAGATACGCCACTCTTCGGACAACAGGTAGAGAACCTCATCAAGCAATGCTTAGTAGAAAAAGGTGGGGCAAAAGAAAACAGTAGAAATCAGGTCGTCTGTGAAGTTCGCAGACGACCTCTTGTTTGACAATAAACCCTTATTTCTAACGGGGTTGACTTAAAAGCCTTATTTGGTAATATATCGTAGTCCGCCTAAGGCGGATTAAATTTGCCAGTGAAATAATATATTTATGTCACGATCACTCAAAAAAGGCCCTTATGTTGACCCAAGGGTAATGAAAAAAATTGAAGGAAAAAAACCACAAGAAACTGGGGTTATTAAGACTTGGTCAAGAGCTTGTGTCATCGCTCCGGAGATGATTGGCTTCATTTTTGGCGTCCACAACGGCCGAGATCATATTGAAGTTTTCGTTACCGAAGATATGGTTGGTCACAAATTGGGAGAGTTTTCACTTACTCGCAAATTTATAAAACACGGAGGCAAAATACAGAAAGAGCTTGAAGCTAAGAAAAAAGAAGATGAAATAATGGCAGCTAAGGGAGCTAAAGAGGCGACAACAGGGGCAGTCAAGAAATAATTTTAGTATCATGAATGAAATAACCGCACAACTAAATGATTACAGACAATCACCAAGAAAGGTAAGGGTGGTGGCTGACACTATAAAGGGTAAATCGGTTGTTGACGCCAAAAATAGATTGGATTTTATAACCAAACGAGCCACCGGTCCTTTGAATAAACTTTTGAGTTCAGCCATTGCCAACGCCAAAAACTCCGGAGCAAATGTAGAAAATCTTTGGATTAAGTCCATCACTGTCAATGCAGGTCAAATATTGCACAGACGCAGACCTGTTTCCCGCGGGTCATCCCACCCTATCAACAAGCGCACTTCCCATATTAAAATAGTTTTGGTGGAGAAATTAAAAGAAGCAAAGAAGGAAAAAAGTAAAGATAAAAATAAATAAAATCATGACCCATACCGTACATCCATATGCACATAGGCTTGGTATCATCCGCGACTGGAAGTCGCGTTGGTTTAGCGTCAAACCCAAATACAAAGAAAATTTGAGAGGTGATGTTTTGATTATGGAATATCTTAAAAAGCGCTTGAAAGGATGCTTCGTTAATTCCACCGAAATTGAAAGAAGCGCTAAAACTTTCAGGATTATCATTGAAACTTCTCGTCCTGGCTTTATTATAGGCCGAAGTGGTGAGGGGATGATCAAACTTCGAGGAGATATTATTGCTTTCATGAAGAAGCATGATTTGAGCACCAAGGAAGAATTAAAAATAGATGTAAAAGAAGTAAAATCACCGGAATCAAGCGCTATGATAGCTGCTCAAATGGTGGCCGAAGGACTTGAAAAGAGGATGCCTTTCAGAAGGGTGACGAAAACTATGGTTGAAAAAGCTTTTGCCAACCGTGATGTAAAAGGTGTCAAAATAACAATTTCCGGCATTATGGGAGGCTCCAATATGGCTAGGATTGAGACCAAAAAAGTGGGCCGTATTCCGCTACAGACTTTGAGAGCCGATATTGATTACGCTTTTTATGAAGCTCTTTTGCCGCTTGGAAAAATCGGTATAAAGGTCTGGATTTATAAAGGGGATATATTTAATAAAGATAAGAGTGTTAAGCCCTAATTTAATACCATGCTATTTCCCAAAAAAGTTAAACATAGAAAGTGGCATACCATGCGCAAAAATCCAAACAAAGTTGGACCGGCTACTCGCGGCGTCAACGTCTCTTTTGGTTCATATGGTCTCAAAGCATTGACTCCTGGCAGGATCACTTCAAACCAGATTGAATCAGCCAGAAAAGCCATCATCCGCAACTTGGGTAAAACAGGCAGAGTTTGGATACGTATTTTCCCAGATATGCCTTTTACAAAGAAACCAGCCGAAGTAAAGATGGGTAAAGGCAAAGGAGATATCCAAGGCTACCATGTCAGGGTTTTGGCCGGACAGGTTTTGTTTGAAGCCGATGGTGTGGCTCCGGTAGTGGCTATCGAATCTTTGCGTAAAGGTGGCACCAAAATGCCTGTAAAAACCAAAATTGTAACCAGACATTAGTAAAAGCGTCGCACTCCAAAGGACGTATCGTGCGACATAATTACGCTAAATTAAATGAAAAAAGAATTATCAAAAAAGAGCCAAGTCGATTTGATGAGAGAGCTAGATGAAAAGCGTCTTTCTTTGCGAGATATCCGGTTTGGCACCGCCGGAAGTAAAAGTAAAAATGTCAAAGAACAAAAAACGATAAAGAAAGATATCGCCAGAATAAAGACAGTATTAAGTATTAAGAAATAAATATTATGAATAAGAAAAAAACAGAAAAGAATACGGTAAAAAAGATAAACAGCAAAATCCTTAGCGGTATTGTGGTATCGGATAAGATGAAAGATACTTGCGTCGTTTCGATTACCAGATTTGTGAAGCATAAAAAATATAAGAAATATTATAAAGTAAGCAAGAAGTATAAAGCCCATAATGTCGGCAATACCAAAAAAATAGGGGATAAAGTATCGATAATTTCAAGCAGGCCGATTTCAAAAGATAAACATTTTATAGTTATATGATTCAACCAAGATCAATAGTAAAAGTAGCCGATAATTCAGGAGCCAAAATAGGCCGAGTCTTTAAGGTATTGGGCAGTTCCAAAAAAAGATACGCTAGAATCGGCGAATTGGTTATTTTTTCCGTTCAGAAAGCTGAACCTCGCAAAGAAATTAAGAAAAAAGCGGTACTTTTGGGTTTGGTAGTCCGCCAAAAAGCACCGCTTAAAAGAAAGGATGGTTCCTATATCCGTTTTGATGAAAATGCGGTTATTGTGGTGGAGCAAAAAAAGGGTGAGATCTTGCCTAAAGCCGGCAGAATATTTGGTCCTATTCCAAGAGAAATCGCCGAAGCCGGACATCAGGCAATCGTTTCCTTGGCACCCGAAATAATATAACCTCACCCCCTCCCCCTCTCCTAGATACAGGAGAGGGGGAGGGAAAGAAAAACAAACAAAAACATGAAAATAAAAAAAGGAGACAAAGTAAAAATAATAACAGGCAAAGACAAGGGCAAAACCGGTGCTGTTATAAAATCATTCCCAAAAGATTTTGCTGTATTGGTGGAGGGTATAAATAAAAAGAAAGTACATCAAAAACCAAGAAAAGGCGGAGAAAAAGGTAAAATAATAGAACAAGCGGCACCGGTGCATGTCTCAAATGTCCAAAAAATAAAATAATATGAAATTAATGAAAGAAAAAACAAAAGAAATCTTCAAAGAACTCAAAGGAAAATTGGGATTGAAAAATATTATGCAATCTCCGAAAATCGTTAAAGTAACAGTTTCTTCCGGTGTCGGCTCTTTTAACGATAAAAAGAAAATAGACGTTGTTATTGACAGACTAGCCAAGATTACCGGCCAAAAACCGGTTAAAAGAGGAGCTAAAAAATCAATCGCCACTTTTAAGTCAAGAGAAGGAGACACTGTAGGGGTGCAAGTAACCCTCCGAGGGGAGAAAATGTGGGGCTTTTTGGATAGGCTTTTTAATGTTGCTCTGCCTCGTACTAAAGACTTCAGGGGTATCCCGCCAAGCGCTATAGATGAAATGGGGAATTATACTCTTTCAATAAAAGAACACACTATATTTCCGGAAACCGCCGACGAAGACCTCAAAGATGTTTTTGGTTTTGCTGTCACCATTGTCACCAGCTTGAAAAACAAAGCTTCTACTTTTGAATTCTTCAAAGCTCTCAACCTTCCGTTCAAAAAGAGATAAGAGCTACACTATTGTTTCGATTACACTCTTTGCTTTTAAGTCTCTGTTGTGCTATAAAAAGTACGGAGGTTATGGTTATATATGAAAAATGCACATGTTTTTGTTGTTGAAGATATGGCGCCTATACGAAGAGAAATTCGTGAACATCTTAAACTTTCAGGCCATAAACTTGTTTTGGAAGCCACTACTTTGGAGGAAACTTTCAATATTATCAAAAACGGTGAGCTGGGAAAAGAGGCTGTGAATATTGTTATTCTTGACGCCAATTTTCCCGAGAAAGCTGGCAAGGAAACTGAATATCTTGGACCAAGAGTTGCCACGGTACTCAAACACCGTTATCCAGATGTGAAAGTGATGGCTTTCACCGGTATGTCAAAAGAGTATGCTACATACGGTGATATCTACGTTGACAAAAGTTATGGGGTAGAACATCTCATTGAAGCCATAACATCTCTGTAAACAAATTGTTTCGTTTAGGAAATCGTTTCCGATTTTCTGGATGGAGCGATTTTCTTTTTAATGTGCGATGAAGAGGCCGATGACGCGCTTACAGCCGGCAGATAAGAGGGCTCGACGGGCTTCGGTGAAGGAGGCACCAGTCGTATAGACATCATCTATTACTATGACTATACGACCCTGAGTTTGCCCTCGGGTGGCCTCCATTGAGTCTTTTACGTTTTCTGTCCTTTTTTCTCTACTCAAAGTCGTTTGTCTTTCGGTTTCTCTCACTTTTTTTAAAGTATTATAGGAAACTTCTATGCTCTCTCCGTCAGCCGGCGGACCCAATTTTATTATTTCTCTGCATAATTCTTCGCATTGGTTAAAACTCCTGTTTCTCAATTCTTTTTTGCTCATAGGCATTGGCACAAGAAGAGGTAAGGCACCGTGAAAAAGAGCGATTTCAGAAGAGATATCCAATATTTCTTCATACAAATAAATGGCGATTCTCTTTCTTAAACTGGCATTATTTTTATATTTGATTGATTTGACCATGAGCCGGACGATTTTGTTTTGATAATCAAACAGGACAAAAATATCCTTCATATAGACGGGAGATTTTGGCAAAAGGTCTCGCATTGTACTTGCCGGAAAGTCCAAAAGCTTTTGGATTTTTATATCTTCCGGCACCAAAATGTCAGTAACGGCTTCTATAAGTTTTTTTGTCCAGTTTACAAATGACTTTATAATAAGCATTGTGATACAATTATGATTGAATTAAGTGAAATTTTACAATCGTTATGAATTTTATTTCTGATATTTTTAAAAAGAAAACCACAAGTGCTTTGGGTATTGATATAGGCTCCTCCTCAATAAAGGTAGTACAACTTCAGAAAAAAGGGAACAAAGCGGTCTTGGAAACATATGGTGAACTTTCCCTTGGACCATATGGCGGAGTTTCTGTCGGCCAATCTACCAATTTGACCACCGATAAAATAGCCCAAGCGGTGAATGACCTTCTTAACGAAAAAGAAGTCGCCATTACTACCAAAGTCTGCGGGCTAGCCATCCCTTTCAAGGCTAGTTTGCTCCTGACTATGGAAATGCCTGACATAGGACAAAAAGAACTAGCCTCTATGGTGCCGATAGAAGCTCGCAAATATATACCGGTACCGATATCAGACGTCACCATTGATTGGTCAATTATACCAAAGTCGAAGGTTGAGGAAAGTGTTTCTCAAGAAGAAAATAAAGGTAAAATAAAAACCTTGGATATTTTATTGGTGGCTATACACAACAATATTATCAATCAGTATAAGGAAATTGTTTCTAAAACCCAGCTTGATGCCAAATTTTTTGAAATAGAAATATTTAGTTCTATGAGAGCTATTCTTGAAGGTGTACAGTGGCCTGTTATGATTTTTGATATGGGCGCTTCAACTACCAAACTTTACACGGTAGACAGAGGTGTAATTGAACATTCACACACAATAAACAAAGGCTCTCAGGATATAACTTTAAATATTGCTAGGATCTTGAATATTCCGGTAGAAGAAGCGGAAGTTTTAAAAAGATCTGTTGGTATGGGTAAAACTGCAGATGGTGTGGATCTTTCGGAAACTGTATCTGTTGTCGCCGATAGCATATTTACCGAGGCAAATAGATTTTTGTTTGATTTCCAAAAGAAGAAAAATCAAAATATGAAATCGATATTTCTAACCGGTGGCGGTTCGGCTCTCCGAGGTTTTAGAGATTTGGCCGCTAAAAATTTTAAAGTAGAAGTGATTTCTGGGAATCCTTTTGAAAAAGTTGAGACTCCTGCATTTTTGGAAAATATACTTAAAGTGACTGGCCCTGAATTTACGGTTGCTGTAGGTGTCGCTCTGCGCTGTCTCCAGGAAATTTGATTGTTTAGTAATCAACAATATTTGTACACTTACATATATTTATAGAGTATAATTAGAGCGAGTATTATGGCACCAAATTTTCAATCATCATTCATACCTAAAAATCCGACCACGGAAAGGGTTTTTCAAAAGAAAAAAACCGGTATGGTTGGTGTTTTGGTGGTTTCTTTATTCGTCATTTCAATTATTGCTTCTATAGGGTTATTTATATACAGTGGCATAGTAAAGAACGACATCCAAAGTCTAGGGTCTCAGATTATAGAAGCCGAAAAAAATGCAGACAAAGAATCAATAAATCAGATGTCCCAGTTTAGTAACAAATTGAGTGCAGTTAAAATCATAGTCAACAGGCACAGAGTAATATCAAATTTTTTAAATGCTTTTGCTTCTTCGGTCGTCAACACAGTTCAATTTACCAGTTTTAATTATGGAAACCTGACAGGGAGTGAGCTCGCTGTCAATTTGAAAGGCAAGGCTACCGGCTATTCCAGCATTGCTTTACAAGAAGATGTATTTTCTCATAATAAAAATTTTAAATCGATGACATTTTCAAATTTAACTTTGGCTGAAGGAGGCATGGTTTCTTTTGATTTAGAGATTTTGGTAGACCCACAAATTGCTACTTATTCCCCATAAAATTAAAAATATGAGCAATACCTCGATAATCGCATACGCAGTCCTTACTCTCTCAATCGGGTATGCCTTTGTCTACCCTTCATTTGGGGATTTAAACAGTCTTCTAGATAAAAAACAAGAATATGCCAATGCTCTAAATACAATCAGCAATATTGAAGATAAAAAAAATGAACTGCTGACTGAGTTTAATAACATATCTGAGGCTAAAAAAACAGATATAAACATCGTCTTGCCCAGTTCTTTGGATTTTGTGAGATTGATTTCTCAAATTGATACAGTTGCTGCAAGCCATGGCATATCTATAGATAAAATTTCTTCAAAAAATGTTGATTCTCCCGTTGGAACTTCAATAGAGAATCCAGAACCCCAAAATCCTTACAATTCTTCAATTATTGGATTTTCTTTTGTTACCTCATATGATAATTTTAAAGCTTTTTTGAGTGATTTGGAAAAAAGTTTGCGAATTTTAGATGTCAAATCCACAAGGATAGAGACTCAAGATAAGAATGGACTGTATTTGTATGATGTTGAATTTGAAACTTATTGGCTTAAATAATTATGAAAAATTCAAAAAATAAACGAACTGTTATTCTAGTCATAATTCTTTTGGGGCTCTTGATTATTGCTTATAAGGTTATCTTTATGCCCGGAACCTCTGTTGATGTAGTTGATACCATGGACACAACGGATATCTTAGCAAATAGCAGTACGGGAGATATTTTGAAAGAAATAGAAAGTATAAATTTTGATACAAGCATAATGGATGATCAAAGTTTCAAATCTCTTAAAAGTATTGAAACTCCTTTAATATCATTGCCGATTGGTAGAAACAACCCATTTTCTAGTTCCAATTAATATTTCAAATCATGAGTATTTTAGATATTCTTGTAAAACAAGGCCTAATTGAGACTAAAGACCTTTCTTCTATAAAAGAAAAGACTCAATCTTCCGTACAAGAACTTGAGGACACTCTTTTGTCTTTAGGAATCAGTGAAGAAGATATTCTGAGAGCCAAATCTGAATATTACGCTGTACCTGTTAAAAAAATTGATGCCTCGTTGATAACAAGCAAAGTTCTTGATTATATTCCAGAAGAAGCTGCTGTTTATTACCAGTTTGTGCCAATAGGAGTAAACAACGGTGTTTTGGAAGTTGGAATAATTGACCCCGATAATATATCTGGTCGTGACGCTTTAAATTTCATATCATCAAAAATAAACTTGCCATTCAAAACCTTTATCATCTCTAGAGGTGATTTTGATAAAATTATAAACTTGTACAAAGGCCTATCTGGTGAAGTGACCAAAGCGTTATCAGAACTTGAAACTGAATTATTAACGGAATCTGAGGAAAAGGCCGGTAAAAACCAAAGTGGAGATAAGAAAGAGAAACTAACAGAAATTGAAGAAAATGATTTAGGTACATCCGAAAGCAAAAACACTAAGGTGATAGAGAATGCTCCTGTTACCAAAATCGTAGCCACCGTTTTAAGATATGCCATTGACGGTAGAGCTTCCGATATTCACATAGAGCCAACCGGATCAAATGTCAGAGTTAGGTTTCGTGTGGACGGCATCATGAATACAAGCATAGTTTTACCTTCCAGGGTAAGCAGCGCTATTGTGGCTAGGATTAAAATTATGTCCAATATAAGGCTTGACGAAAAAAGAAAACCTCAAGATGGAAGATTTTCAGCAAAACTAAATGACAGAAAAATAGATTTCAGAGTATCTACCTTCCCAACTTTTTTTGGTGAAAAGGTGGTTATACGTATTTTAGATCAGGAAAAGGGGATAAAGCGATTGAGTGAACTTGGTTTGAGTAAACTCAATCTGGAACAAATTATGAAAGTTATAGATAGGCCATATGGACTCATTCTCATATCCGGTCCGACCGGATCAGGTAAATCTACTACCTTATACGCAATGATGAATGAAGTTGATAAAGACCATAAAAATGTCCTTTCTCTCGAAGACCCGATTGAATACAATATGGAAGGCATGAGTCAATCTCAAGTTGTGCCCGAAATTGGCTATACTTTTGCTTCCGGTCTTCGTACGACTCTCCGTCAAGACCCGGACATAATAATGGTGGGAGAGATTAGAGATAAAGAGACGGCCCAACTAGCCATTCAAGCGGCTCTTACCGGGCACTTGGTTTTTTCTACTATTCACACCAATAACGCCATAGGAGTGATCCCTAGGCTCATTGATATGGGTATAGATCCGTATCTCATAGCACCCACTCTAGTGTTGGCAATTGCTCAAAGACTGGCCAGGGCTCTTGCTCCCGGTGCCGGTAAGGCGGTACCAATAGATGCAAGCACAAAAATGGTTATAGACAAGGAATTTGCAGATTTACCGGAAGTTTACAAAAAACAAATTACATTTGGGAAAGAAATTTACAAAATTTCTCCGGCTCCAAACTGTCCCAGCGGCATTCAGGGTAGAGTAGCTATCATGGAAGTTCTTGAAATGGACAAAGAAATGGAGCAGATTATCCTTAAAAACCCGACTGAACAGGAGATCTGGAAATATGCCAGATCTAAAGGTATGCTTACAATGAGGGATGACGCTCTTATAAAAGTTTTTAATAAGACTATTCCTTTTGAAGAATATAACACTTTTTGATAGCAGTGAGAGCTCTTTAAATGTATAATAGAGATAATAATAATATTATGGCTATAGAAGAAAAAAAAGAATATAAAATAATGATAGTTGATGACGATGATTTTTTGGTTAATATGTATGCCACCAAATTTGGTCTTAGTGGTGTTTCGGTAGATGCCTGCAATTCTGGTAAAGCTTTATTAGAAAAATTGCATGCCGGGGCAAAACCAGACATTATACTTTTGGATATTGTAATGTCAGATATGAACGGTATAGAAACTCTAAAAAAGATACGTCAGGAAAAATTGGTAGAGGGAGTTCCGGTGATAATGCTTACAAACCAGAATGACCAAAAAGAAATAAATGAATCCAAAGAACTCGGAGTCTCCGTCTATATAGTCAAATCAGCGGCTACACCACTTGAAGTGGTGAACGAAGTTATGAGTATTATAAAAAAGTCGCAACCCTAATATTATTTCTTATGGAGGATTTGAATAAACTTACAGAACTTGTGATCAAAGAGGGGGCTTCAGATTTGCATATTTCTGAAAATAGAAACCCATATATCAGAGTTGCTGGTCAGCTGGTACCTCTCTTAAAGTATCCAAAATTCACCAAGGCTTTAATGGAAGATATTGTAAAAGAAGTCCTTTCTGATTCGAAAAAGACTATATTTAAATCCACCCACAGCGCCGACTTCTCTTATACTCATGACGGAGAAAGATTCAGGGCCCATGTTTATCTGGAGCAGCAGAAAATTTGTATGACGTTTCGTCATGTGCCCAAAAAGATACAGTCATTCCCCGAATTAAATCTCCCAAGTAGTCTGGAATATTTTGCAAAATTAAAGTCGGGGTTTTTCTTGGTAACCGGTCCAACCGGACATGGTAAATCGACTACTTTGGCCTCTATGATAGAAACTATAAATAATGAGAGATTGGAAAATATAATTACTATAGAAGATCCGATAGAATATTTATTTACTGCCAATAAATCCGTTATTCACCAAAGAGAAATTGGCATGGACACGCCTGATTTTGCGACTGCTTTGCGCAATTGTTTCAGGGCCGATGTAAACGTAATAATGGTTGGCGAGATGAGGGATGCAGATACTATATCTACTGCAGTTTCCGCAGCAGAAACTGGCCATTTGGTATTTTCTACTCTCCACACTAACAGCGCTGCCCAAACAGTTGATCGCATCATAGACTCATTTACGGCCAATCAACAAATTCAAATTCGTATTCAGTTGGCCTCTTCTTTGTCTGGCATATTTTCTCAGCGGCTTATTCCTAGAATATCAGGTGGTCTTATCCCAGCCTACGAACTTTTAATAAATAATACGGCCGTCTCTAATCTTATTCGTGACAAAAGAACTCATGAATTGGATATGGTGATTGAAACAAGTTCTCAAGAAGGCATGATTGATTTCAACAAGTGTTTAGTAGAAAGAGTAAATAAGGGTGAAATCAGCATTGAAAACGCTTATCTCTACTCGAACAATCCGCGGTCTCTAGAAAAAATGTTATAAAAATATGCTTTTTTTATACAAAACAATTAATAAAAATGGGGAGAGGGAAGAGGGCAGTATAGAAGCTTTCAATATGGATATAGCCATAACTTCTCTGCAAGGGAAAGGTTTGGCTGTTTCTTCAATCAAACCAAAAGACGAATATGATGGAGATATATTAAAAAAAATTCCTTTTTTTAACAGAGTTACCAACAAAGAAATTGTTGTTCTTTCAAGGCAGATGTCGACTCTTTTCGAGGCGAAAGTCTCTGCTTTGAAAGTTTTTCAACTTGTTGCTTCCGGAAACGATAATCCGGCTCTAAGAAAGCATCTTCTTGGGGTAGTCGATGATTTGCAGGGTGGAGCTTCGATATCATCTGCTCTCTCCAAACATCCCGACGTGTTCTCTGATTTTTACGTTAATATGATAAAGTCCGGAGAAGAATCCGGCCATATAGACCAGACTTTTTTATATCTCGCCGACTACCTTGACCGTACTTATGCAGTTTCCTCAAAAGCAAAAAATGCCCTTATTTATCCGGCTTTTGTTATATTTACTTTTATATCCGTTATGATTTTGATGTTTACGGTCATTGTGCCAAAAATCGGCGCTATTATAAAAGAGTCTGCTCAAGAAATACCTTTTTATACAAAAATCGTTTTTTGGGTGAGTGATTTATTTGTAAATAATTGGGCATTAATGCTTTTGGTGCTCGTAAGCTGCGTAACGTGTTTTGTTTGGTATGCAAGAACTAATGAGGGCAGAAGATGGATTTCAAATACAAGACTCTATATTCCTTATGTAGGCGACCTCTATCGTAAATTGTATCTCTCTCGTTTTTCCGACAATATGAGCACTATGATTCTCTCTGGTATTCCCATGCTCAAAGCGATTGAAGTGACTTCTTTTGTTATAGATAATGAGATATATAAGGAAATTTTAAATGAGGCGGTAGCTAAAGTTAAAGCTGGTCAGCCGCTTTCGATGGCTCTTGCTGACAGAGAGGAAATACCAAATATTTTAACTCAAATGGTAAAAGTGGGAGAAGAAAGCGGGGAACTCGGAAATATACTGAAAACCATGTCGAAATTTTATCAAAGAGAGGTTATAAATGCGGTAGATACTTTAGTGGGTATGATTGAACCTATTATGATTGTGACCCTTGGCGTCGGTGTAGGTATCCTTCTAGCGTCAGTCCTTATGCCTATATATAATATTGCAGGGTCTATATCATAAAATAATAATACTAATACCCAGCATGATTTTGCTAAATCATATGAAAAAATTTAAAAAATTAAAAAGGCGTGGGTTTACACTCATTGAATTGCTCGTAGTTATTGCGATTATAGGGATTTTGTCCACTATAATTTTGAGTGCTCTATCAAATTCAAGGTCCAAAGCTTATGATGCAAAAGTAAAACAGCAGCTTAGCGGTTTTCGTACCGCGGCAGAAATATATTTTACTAATCAACTTCCAACTCGTTATACCGCTGTTCTGGGTACGCCTATTGCCAATTGTGTTAGTGGCCTGTTTGTTGATTTTAATACGGTCAACGGTTCTCCGGGGTCTTATATCCTTTCGGCCAATCTTCCGACCGGTACTACCGTAGATTGTCGCGCCAATGATTCGGCTTATGCTGTCGAAGCTTCACTTTATACCTCTGGCAGTTATTGGTGTGTTGATTCAAAAGGAGCCTCAAGAGCTGAGGTTTCAGCTCTACCTGCTAACCAAACTTTTTGTAATTAAAGTGGGCTTGTTCTGTAGTGAATTTTGTTCTGGTACAGGGTTATCCCCATATTTTTTACCAAAAAATACAGCTTTGCTTATAATATATTAAAGCTTGAGGGACTTAAAATAAGGTCGATTACAATCAAGCTTCTCTCTCGAGAGAGATTAGTTAATTTCATTTAAAAATATGTTTAAATCTAAAAAAGGTTTTACACTTATAGAACTTCTGGTCGTTATTGCTATTATTGGTATATTGTCTTCTGTAGTCTTAGCTTCCTTAAACTCTGCCCGAGGCAAAGGCAATGATTCTAAGGTAAAAGCTCAATTAGCTGGTGCTCGGGCTGCGGCGGAAATATTCTATGATAATCAGTCGCCAAATAGCTATACGGGCTTATGTTCCGGTCCTGAACCCATGGCTTCGTATGTGTTACAAACCAATTATCCTACTGGTGCTACCGTAGCATGTCTTTCTGATGCCGATAGTTATTCAATCACGGCTTTACTTCCTGGTGTTGGAGGCACTGCTAGATGGTGCGTTGACTCACTTGGAGTTTCTAAACAAGTTGCTGGCGCTGGGACCGCCAATGGTTGTCCGTAATTTTTCTGTAAGTTTTTCTTAGCAAAAAGTGTCCCGATGAATATCGAGACACTTTTGTGTTATTATTTAAGTAAATGGAATATATTTTTGGAGCAATAATATTTTTATTTGGCGCGGCTCTGGGTAGTTTTGTTGCGGTGATAGCAAATAGGTTCAATACGGGGATGTCTTTTTTAAAAGGTCACTCAATCTGTTTTTCTTGCAATACCGAACTTTCCAACAAAGATTTAATACCAATATTTTCCTTTCTTTTCCTCCGGGGCAAATGCCGTTATTGCCAATCAAAAATTCCAGTGGATACGCTTATTGTGGAAATCGCTATGGGGATATTATTGGTGATAGCTGCTCTAAAAACCGGAATTTTTGATAATTTTCAATTTCTAATTTTCAATTTTCAATTAATTTCTAATTTTTTAATTTTAACTGCCATTTTCGCTGTTATCCTTCTGATTTCTACATATGATTTGAAACATTTCATCATACCTGACTCTTTTCTCTTTTCTTTTTTCATCTTGTCTTTTTTATATCTTTTGATGTTTGGTTCTCTCGGTTTTCAAACCCTAATCAGTCCAATTATTTTAACTTTGCCTTTTTTTCTAATTTTCCTGATTTCAAAAGGCACCTGGTTTGGGTTTGGTGATGTCAAATATATATTAGTTTTGGGGTTTTTCTTGGGGCTTAGCCAAGGTTTGTCAGCTGTAATTTTAGCTTTCTGGATAGGGGCGGTTTTTTCTATTATTGCTCTTTCCTTAAAAAGACTTACACCCCATATAAATTTGCCTCTATTTAAAAATAATCTTACAATTAAGTCTGAAATTCCTTTTGGACCATTTCTTTCTCTTGGAATTATAATAAGTTTTTGCTTAAGTTTGGATCTGTTTCAAATTCATGAAATTTTCAACACATTCTAAAAATAAAGGTTTACCCAGCACCACTTTTGGCATTACAAAAAGTGGTGCTGGGTTTACCCTCATTGAGCTTATTGTTGTTATGGCTGTAGCTACGGCTGTAATGACTTCTGTCGTCATTCAGCAAAATGTATGGAACGACCGTCTAGCTGTAAACACCCAAGCCTATGAATTAGTTTTAATGATACGCCAAGCCCAGATTTATGCTTTAGGAGTGAGAGAAGATAAAGCTGGTACAGAAACTGATAAATTTAATATTGGTTATGGGGTTTATTTTGATACAGTCAATACGAGATATATATATTTTGCCGATAGAAACGGAAATCTAAGATATGATTCTGGAGAAGAAATAGGATCTCCCATAATATTTACCAGGGGTGTGACTATAAAAGACGTTTGTGGAAGTTCCATGTGTATTTACACAGGAGGCGGTTCTTTCCGACAAGCGAATATTTCTTTTTTTAGGCCGAATCCCGGAGCAATCATAAAACTTTTAAATAATGGAGGAGGAAATGCGACTAACCCGCCGGTTACTATCAGTTTGCAATCTGCTGGAGGCAAAGTTTATTCCGTAACAGTTCGGACCAACGGCCAGGTTTCTGTCATACAAATTTAATGAAAAATAAATTTAAAAATCAGTCCGGGTTTACGCTTGTAGAAATGCTCATTGCCATATCTCTGTTTATTGCGGTGGTTACCATTTCTATTGGGGCGCTACTCAGTATTTTTGATGCCAACAGCAAAGCCCAAGCGACCAAAACCGTGGTTGATAACCTAAATCTTTCTATTGAAAATATGACTAGAATAGTGAGGTTTGGTAGCAATTATTACTGTGGTATTTCATCCAACGAAAATAGTGTAAGCAATTGTTCTGGTGGGGGGAATTCTTTCTCTGTTACATTTGATGGTAGTAGAATAATTTATAGATTGAGTGGCACTACAATCCAAAGGTCAGATAACGGTGGGTCTTATACTGATATTACTTCACCAGAAACAGTAATTCAGTATTTAAGGTTTTATGTTTTCGGCAGTGATACTTCTGATAGTATTCAACCATACGTTATTGTCGTCATAAAAGGTTATGTAGGCAATAAACCTACAACCCAATCTATATTTTCCATAGAAACTTTAATGTCCCAAAGGAAGCTTGATTTTAATTAAGATATGATTAAAAAATTGAAAATTGAAAATTGGAAATTAGAAATTCCCACGAAGCGGGCTGGGTTTACAGTACTAGAGTCTATTGTGGCGATTGCCATATTGTCTCTTTCCATATCCGGAGCTTTTTCTGCGGTCCAGCAAAGCCTTTCTGAATATATAATTACAAGAGATGAAACGAGGGCTTTTTATTTGGCTCAAGAAGCAATCGAAGTGATTAGGAATAAACGAGATAACAATCAGCTTAACAGGATAGCAAATCCTGCTTCTCCAAATACTTGGCTTTATGGGATAACCCAAAATGCTTCCGATCCTTGTTATTTCGGTAGAGTGTGTCGAGTTGATGCAGTCTTTACTCCGCCCTCTTTAACCTACTGCAATTCTTCTTCTTGGGGTAATTGTAGTTACCTAAAGCAAAATCAATCAACATTTATGTATGGTTATACCACAGGGAACACAACCACTTTCAAAAGAGAAGTACAGATAGAATCAATAACTGCCGATGAAATAGCTGTTATAGTGAGAATTTCTTGGAATAAAGGTCCTATTAGTAAAAATTTTATGATCAAAACATTTTTGTTTAACTGGGCAGGTACTTTATAAACATGTTAAAAATCAAAAAATCAAAAAATGAAGCGGGGATAACTCTATTTATAGCGGTTGTTATCATGGGAATTTTGCTTTTTATAAGTTTCGCGGTGCTTAATATCACTTTGAAAGCCAATATTTTCGCTACTTCCGGCAGAGATTCTCAATATGCTTTTTATGCAGCGGATGCCGGACTTGAGTGTGCTATCTATTGGGATTCCAGATCTGACCCTAGCGAGTTTGATATCTCCACTGCAGGGACAATTACCTGTGCAGGACAAACAATAACAACAAATAGTCAAAACCCGATTCCTGGTACGACCACACCATCTTTGATCGGTGGTGGCGGTGCGGCAAATCGTACTAGTAAATTTGGTCTTAGATTCAATTTGGTTGGCAGTAACCCAGTGAACAGTTGCGTTATTGTAACAGTGACCAAAAAAGTAGATGGCACTACTGATATAGAATCTCGTGGCTATAATACTTGTGATACTAACAATCCAAGGAGGATAGAAAGAGGGATTGAAATTAAATAAAAACTTAAAGGCAAAAAATGCTCTTATTTGTGGTAGTATTTTAGGTATGGAAATACCTGATAAAATAAAGAAAAGGGTAGAAAACCTGCGTGAAATAATAGAAAAACACAATTATTTGTATTATGTGATGGATACGCCGGAAATAGAAGATACGGCTTATGACTCCTTGGTTTTGGATTTACAAAAATTGGAAAAAGAATATCCTTCTCTAAAAACAGAAACAAGCCCGACTCAAAGAGTGGGCGGAGAGCCTCTTAAAGAATTTAAAAAAGTGAGGCATCAGGTATCGCAATGGTCTTTCAACGATGCTTTTTCAGAGGAGGATATGAGAGATTTTGATGAAAGGGTAAAACGGATGCTCGAAAAAGAATCTAACAGAAAAATTAAACCGACTTATGCCTGTGAACTGAAAATAGATGGGCTGAAAATTGTTTTAAGTTATAAAAAAGGGGAGCTTATAATAGCTGCGACCAGAGGTGATGGCGTGGTAGGTGAAGATGTTACAAACAATATAAAAACCATCACTTCAGTGCCTCTAAAACTTTTAAAGCCGATTGACATTGTCGTTGAAGGTGAAGTGTGGTTGGGAAAAAATAATTTTGAAAAAATAAACAAAGAAAGAAAAAAGAAAGAAGAAATACTTTTCGCTAATCCCAGAAATGCCGCTGCCGGCACGTTGCGTCAACTTGATTCTAAGATTGTGGCTGAAAGAAAGCTGGACAGTTTTATTTATGACTTGGCGCAGTCGGAAGAGACGCCAACTTCTCAAATAGAGGAACTGCAATATCTGCAAACACTTGGTTTCAAAGTGAACAAAAACTTCAAGCTATGCCGAGACATAGAAGAGGTAATCAGCTATTGGAAATCTTGGCAAAATAAAAAAAATAAAGAAGATTATTTGATTGACGGAGTGGTAGTTAAGATAAATGAGACGAAATATCAAAATTTGCTGGGTTACACGGGCAAAGCCCCTCGTTTTGCCATTGCCTTCAAATTTCCGGCAGAGCAGGTGACTACTGTGGTGGAAGACATAGTTTTGCAAGTCGGCAGAACCGGAGTTTTGACTCCGGTGGCTCATTTGCGTCCGGTATTGGTTGCCGGTTCAACTGTCTCTCGCGCCACCCTCCACAACGAAGATGAAATCAAAAGATTGGATGTCCGCATTGGAGACACGGTTATTCTCCAAAAAGCCGGAGATATTATTCCCGACATTGTTTCGGTGGTGAAGGATCTGCGTACTGGAAAAGAAAAACAGTTTATTTGGCCTATGAAAGTAGCGGATTGCGGCGGAGACGGAAGTATTGAAAGAATGGCTGGAGAGGCCGCTTGGCGATGTAAAAATAAAAATTCTTTTATCCAGAAAAAGCGGAAATTCTATCATTTTGCAGGAAAACAAGCTTTTGATATTGATGGTCTGGGGCCAAAGATTATTGGTGCTCTTTTGGATGCCGAACTTATCTCCCGTTATGACGACGTCTTCACTTTAAAAAAGGGCGATTTACTTGTTCTGCCGAGATTTGCCGAAAAATCAGTAGATAATCTTTTGAATTCAATAGAAAAAGCGAAAAATGTGAACTTGCCGCGGCTTATTATTTCCCTTTCAATATCAAATGTAGGAGAAGAGACGGCATATCTCTTGGCAGATAATTTTCAAACAATAGAAAAATTGAAAAAAGTAAAAACTGAAGATTTAGAAAAAATAGAAGGCATCGGACCGATTGTCGCAAGATCAATAATCGATTGGTTCAAGGGCAAAGAAAATATAAAAATCTTAGACAAACTCCTTAAGCATGTGAAAATCCAAGACTCACCTTTCTCCGGACCGTCAACTTCAAACGTCAAGTTTGTCGGCAAAACTTTTGTTTTGACCGGCACTCTTCCTAGTATGAGTAGAGACGAAGCCAAAGAAAAAATCCGCTCTCTCGGCGGCAACGTCTCAAGCTTTGTCTCTAAAGAAACCGATTTTGTTGTTGCTGGCGAAAGTCCTGGGTCTAAATACGAAAAAGCACTCGAACTAGGTGTTCGAGTGCTCGATGAACAAGAATTTAAGAAATTCATTTAGGTTTTGCTTCTTACTCAGAGATAAATTGGTCGTTTTACCTCTTTCTCATACTCCGTCTGGCTGACTTAATTTTTTCGCGTTCTACCAATATTCCCTGAAGTTTTTGAATAAATTCCTCCTCATTTAATCCACAGGCTTGAGTAATCTTCTTTGCTCTGGCAAGAGGAGGAAGACTAGTCCCACTTTCCCACCTTCCAACGATTGAAGGATCAACTCCCAAACGTTCAGCCATTTCTTCCTTACTTTTCTTCATACCCACTCTGGCATTTCTTAGGGAACGGCCGAAATCTTTTTCCATGTTTTCTAGGTTCATGATCTAATCTCCTTTTATTATTAAATCATAAATAGTTGAATGATACAAACTGACGAATTTTAAGAAATGAGGTATTATTTAATACATGATTTCCAAAGAAGAGATTAAAAAACTGGCTGATTTGGCCAGAATAGATATAGGAGAAATGGAACAAGAAAAACTCGCTTCAGAAATAGATGCAATTTTAGGATATGTGAAGTCCATCCAAGGACTTCATCCTGATAAAACATTTTCTTTAGAAAATGTTGAAGAAGGATTAGAAGTTGGAACTCCCCGAAATATAATGCGAGAAGATATCAATCCGACAGAGCCGGAAACTCACAGCAAAGAATTAATCGCCGAATTTCCCAATAGTGAAAATAACTATTTGAAAGTTAAGAAAATTTTGTAATGGATATTTCAAACCTAACAATCAAAGAAACTCGCCGGCTTCTTGATTCAAAAGAGTTAAGTACAAAAGAACTTGCAAAAAGTTGCCTTAAAAATATTGAGAATAAAAACAAAGAACTCAATATTTTTTTGGAAGTTTATGAAGATGTTATAAAACAAGCTATTCTTGCCCAAGAAATCATTGATAAGGGCGAGGCCAAATATTTGACTGGCATACCGTTAGCTATTAAAGATAATATTTTAATAAAAGGAAAAAAAGCCAGCGCCGCTTCAAAAATCCTTGAAAATTATAGGGCTACTTATACCGCTACTGCTGCTCAAAAATTGATTGACCAAAGTGCCATATTTATAGGTAGGACAAATATGGACGAATTTGCGATGGGTAGCTCGACCGAAAATTCTGCCTTTGGGGTAACCAAAAACCCTTATGATATCTCTCGGGTGGCTGGTGGCTCTTCTGGCGGCTCAGCAGCTGCTGTGGCGGCAAATATGGCTCTAGGAGCCCTTGGTTCTGATACTGGTGGGTCAATAAGGGAACCAGCAAGCTTTTGCGGGGTAGTGGGATTGAAACCTACCTATGGCAGCGTTTCCCGTTATGGTTTAATGGCCATGGGCTCGTCTTTAGATGTTATAGGTCCGATTGCCAAAACGGTCTCTGATACCGAAATAATTTTTAATGCAATAAAAGGCAGAGATAAAATGGACAGTACAAGTAGAGAAGGAAAGAAGGAAAGGTTAAAAGAAGAAAAGATTAAGATAGGAGTGCCTTATCATATTTTAGACCAAGAGGGTATATCAAAAGAAGTCAGGAAAAATTTTGATGAATCAATAGAAAAAATTAAAAATCTTGGCTTTGAGATTAAAGATATAAAACTTCCAAATATGGACAAATCTTTGGCTGTTTATTACATCATTATGCCAGCCGAAGTTTCTTCCAATATGGCGAGATATGATGGGATTAAATACGGCCTTTCTGTAAGCGACAGGGACTTATTAAGTGTTTATAAAAAAACAAGAGGAGAGGGATTTGGCAGGGAAGTCAGGAGAAGAATTATTTTAGGCACCTATGTTCTTTCCTCCGGCTATTACGATGCATATTATGGTAAAGCTATGATGGCTAGAAAAATAATTAGCGATGAATTTAGGGTCGCCTTTGACGCGGTAGATGCCATACTCACCCCAACTACGCCTGCTCCAGCTTGGAAAATTGGAGAAAAAAGTAGCCCATTGGAAAATTATCTGGCTGACATTTTCACTGTGACTGCAAACATTGTAGGCGCGCCAGCCATATCTCTACCATCTGGATATGCTAAAATTGAGGATAGTCTGTCAGCTGGGCTTCCATTAGGTATACAATTAATGGCGTCGCATATGTCGGAAGATATTTTATTTGAAATAGGTAAAAAATTTCTCAACGAATAATGCCTCCTAAAGATAAAAAAGAAAAACCAAAAGAAAAGCCGTCGGGTTGGGATTTTGATCCGATAGAAGGGATAGTAATCTTACTTCTTTTTATAGCTATTGCTGGTTCTCTCTTAACGATACTGTTAAATTATTTTGCTTCCGGAGATATTTCTTTTTATGGCTATAAGCTTTCTAATATAGTAGATTTCTTCAGATCAAACTCCTTACTTTTCAAAATTCTAGGTTATATTGTCTCCGGTGCGGCCGCTATTGGTACTTTTATATTTATTAAAAAAGGGGATAGTATTTGGCGAGAAGAAAAAGCAAAACTTTATCCAAAAAATATACCAATAGTTTCTTCAAGTATTGGGCAGGTAAAAAATCAAAAACTGGAAAAATGGGAAAAAATCATTAAACTTTCAGAGTCCGAAAGTTCTTCTGATTGGCGGCTCTCGATTATAGAAGCCGATGTTATGCTTGGCGAGCTTTTAGAAAAACTTGGGTTACCGGGGGAAACAATGGGAGAAAGACTAAAAGCAGTGGAAAAAAGTGATTTTACGACTATAGAATATGCATGGGAAGCTCACAAGTTCCGTAATGTGATAGCTCATGGAGGAAATGATTTTCTTATTAACCAACGCGAAATCCGCCGCATCATTTCTTTATATGAAGCGGTCTTTAAGGAATTCTTCCTTATTTAGATTTTCCCTTCTCTACGCTTAGTGATTTCGTGTTGCGGGGTTTAGATTTGCACTAAAATTTCAAGGTTATGAGCCTCGCGAGTTACTATTACTCTACCCCGCAATAAGCTTACATTATATACTCTTTTGGTTTTTTGGCAATTTATGATAAAGTGTAGAAACCGTCGGCGTAGCTCAGTTAGTTAGAGCGTGGGACTCATAAGCCCAAGGTCAGAGGTGCAATTCCTCTCGCCGACACCCTAAGGATTTAGTGGCATTTTTTGAAAAAATCTGCTAAATTTCTCTTGTTTGCGGTCGTAGCTCAACTGGTTAGAGCACTCCCCTGTCACGGGAGAGGTTGCCGGTTCAAGTCCGGTCGACCGCGCAAAAAACTGCCGAAAGGCAGTTTTCGCGTACGAAGAAATATTTGGGTGATATTCCGTCCAGACTTGAACCTTTGTGGTGTTTTTTGTTTTATGAGCGTATAATAAAGCCAGTTATTAACCTAATGTTTTGATAAATTTTATGACAAATGAAAAGAAAATTGAATGGATTTTGAGAGTTGGTGTGGCCGGCGAGTTTTTAGGTCACGGTGTCTTTGCTATTTTAGGCAAAGCTGATTGGATAAAGTGGACTGAGCAATTGGCTGGATTTGATACAGCAACTGCCACAACATTTATGCTTGTCGTAGGATTAGTGGATGTTGCATTAGCAATTTTGGTATTAACTAAACCAATCAGACCTATTTTACTTTGGATGGCTTTTTGGGGGTTTTGGACCGCTCTTGTCAGGCCTTTAGTAGGCTTACCTGTCTGGGATTTCGTTGAGAGATTTGCCAATTGGGCAGCTCCTTTGGCGCTTTATTATTTCTACAAATCTAAAAAATAAAGATTTTAATCATCAATTCCAAAAAATATGTTTGAATCATTTAGATTTGGCAAAAAAGCACCTCTAAGTCTTGATCTGAATAAAGAGAGTCCTAAAAAAATAAATGGAGAAGAGATAGATGCTGAAATAATAAACAAGGCAGAAAAAGAACATTATGAAAAAGAAGCTTTAAAAACTGGTGAAGAATTTGATCGTATTGTATTTGATATGAAGGTTCAGAGAAGAGAGGCTAATGAAATTATTAATTTTGTAAATGATTGTATTGCAAAAAATCCTGATAGAGTAAATAAGGCTATGCCTCTGGATTATTTTTTTGATTTTATAGATAATGATGAAAGCGATTTTAGCTCTGAGACCATAGCTTTGGCAGGGTCTTGGGTTAATAAATATAATAAAGAGATAGATCCTGGAAAACCCCTGGAAGAGTTCTTAAATTTTGTTATAAAAAAAGCACAGGAAGCAAACTTTTTGTTAAACCCAAATCTTAAAGAAAAATTACAAAATACGGATAGAAGTTAAACCTGTGAAAAATAAAGAACTTTATTAATAATATAAACATATGCGCATCATCTTATCGATTGTAAGCACTGTCTTACATCAGTTTGGTAAAGGTCTGTCCGAAAACAAACAATCTCCAACTGCCTAAACATAAATTCTAGCTTGAAAAATAAGGATTTTTTAGCTGGTTTATTTTTTAGTGGAATAGGAGTAAAGTTTTGATATGAAAGATTGTGTATTCTGTAAAATCGTAAAAGGGGAGATGCCAAGCCATAAAATATGGGAAGATGAAAAACATCTTGCTTTTCTCTCTATTTTTCCAAACACAGAGGGTGCAACAGTGGTAATTCCCAAAGCTCATTATTCAAGCTATGCTTTTGATTTGCCTGATAAAGTGCTGAATGAATTGATGCTTGCGACTAAAAAAGTAGCAAAGCTTCTTGATTCCAAGCTGGATGATGTCGGTAGGACAGCCATGGTCTTTGAAGGATTCGGAGTTGATCATGTTCATTCAAAACTTTTTCCGATGCACGGGACAGAAAACATAAAAGAATGGAAACCGATTTTATCAAGTAAAGATACACACAAATATTTTGATAAATACGAAGGATATATTTCCTCCAATGACTACGAGAGAGCAGATGATGAAAAACTTTCCGCTCTAGCCAAGAAAATAAGAGAATAAAATAAAGATATGAAAGCGATAAGGATTATACTTCTCATACTCATAATCATCGGAATTATTTTGCTTGTCACTCAAAAATTTTGGGTGGACCCTCTCGTCAATTTCATATTGGCCCACGGAGGCTGATAAAAAATGGTAGAATGAACTCATGATTTTAACAAACCACGCTATAACGGGAGCGGCTCTGGCCAGTTTAGTACCAAATGAACCGCTGATTGGTTTTTCTGTCGGTTTCCTTTCTCACTTTGTCTTGGATGCTATACCTCATTGGGATTATAAGTTAGGAAGTAAAAAAGAAGATGGTAATAAGATGAATGATGATTTGGCTATAAACAGAAAATTTATAAAAGATATTTTAAAAATTGGCACTGATGGTATGACTGGCCTTTTGCTAGCGTACTTTTTATTTAGTTTTTATATGAAAGTTTCAGTTTTTGCTGTTTTGTGCGGAGCTATCGGAGCTATGACCCCGGATGCGTTGCAGTTTGTTTATATGAAATGGAGGTATGAACCTCTCATTAGTCTCCAACGATTTCATATCTGGATTCATGCTGATGAAGTTAAATAAATAGATTTTGAGGGATAGTGTGGTAGATTTAGCTATCATGAAATTCAAGATTAAAAGCGGTTTTAAGCCGGCTGGCGACCAGCCGCAAGCAATAGAAAAGCTGGTGGAAGGCTTAAAAAAAGGTTTGCGTCACCAGACCCTTTTGGGTGTAACTGGCTCAGGTAAGACATTTACAGTAGCAAATGTTATAAATGAAATCCAAAAACCGACTCTTGTTATCGCTCACAACAAAACTCTGGCTGCTCAGTTGGCTCAGGAATACAGAGAGTTTTTTCCTGAGAACGCTGTGCATTATTTTGTTTCTTACTACGACTATTATCAACCGGAAGCATATATGCCGATTTCTGACACTTATATAGAGAAAGAGGCAATGATAAACGAAGAAATAGATCGGTTACGCCATGCTTCTACCCAAGCCCTTCTGACACGTAAGGATGTTATTATTGTGGCCTCGGTTTCCTGTATTTATGGATTAGGTTCTCCGATAGAATATGAAAAAGTGAATCTGAAAATTGTAAAAGGAGATAAAATATCTCGGACAGAATTTGTTCGCAGCTTAATTGGTATACATTTTGAACGTACTACCGCAGACCTTTCTTCTGGCCAATTTAGGGCGGTCGGCAACACAGTGGAAATAATGCCAGTGTCTGAAAAAGTAATTTACAGAATTGAAATCGATGACGGAATAATAAAAGATATTTTAAAAATAGACGCTATTACACGGACCATTTTGGAAAAAATAGAAGCTTTTTTCCTTTTCCCGGCAAAACATTTCATATCCACCAAAGAACAAAATGAAAGAGCTTTTAAAACAATCAAAACCGAACTGGCGGAGCGCTTAAAACAGCTTGAAAAAGAAGGAAAGCTTTTGGAAGCAGAACGTCTGAAACGTCGCACCAGTTATGACTTGGCTCTTATCCGAGAAATGGGCTATTGCAACGGCATTGAAAATTACTCACGCCATTTCTCCGGCAAAAAATCAGGTGAAGCTCCCGATACCTTACTTTCGTATTTTTCTTCACCGGAAATCAGGGAAAAATTTAGTCCGCTTCACCCTGTCCGCACCAGCGGACGGGACCCTCACGGATCTAAATTTTTCCCTGATTTCCTTACTATCATTGACGAATCTCACGTCACCGTGCCACAAATTGGTGCAATGTATTCGGGAGATGCATCACGCAAACAATCACTAGTTGATTATGGATTTCGTCTACCTTCAGCCAAAGATAACAGACCGTTAAAATTTAAGGAATTTGAAGAGAGGGTCGGGCAGGTGATTTATACAAGTGCCACACCGAGCAATTATGAAAAGGAGCACAGTGAGCAGATAGTGGAACAAGTGATACGACCGACGGGCTTAGTTGACCCGGAAGTTCTGGTGCGCTCAATTACAGAAAGAAAAACCTCACCCCCAACCCCTCTCCTTGCAAAGGAGAGGGGAGAAAAAAATAGAATTCCTGAGAACTCGAAGAAACCTTCTCGAGAGCAACTTTCGGAGCGCGACTGGCACGAGAAGGAGGGGATTTTTCAGCAGAAAAATACCCCGTTTGCTCGAGAGAACGGTTTTTTGGGTTCTTATTCGGGACAAATCGCTGATTTTATTTCCGAAGCAGAAAAAAGTATAAAAAAAGGAGGCAGAGTTATTGCAACCACTCTTACCAAAAAAATGGCGGAGGATTTGAGCGAGTACTTGAAAGAAAAAGGGATTAAAGCTGAGTATTTGCATAGCGGCATAAAAACAATTGAAAGGATTGAAATTTTGACTCGGCTAAGGAAAGGAGAATTCGATTGCATAGTCGGAGTAAATCTCCTTCGGGAAGGTTTAGATTTACCGGAAGTGACACTTATAGGAATTTTGGATGCAGACAAAGAAGGCTTTTTGCGTTCGGATACCTCGCTTATCCAAATCATCGGCCGAGCGGCCCGAAATGTGGACGGCAAAGTTATTTTGTATGCCGATGTTATGACAGGCTCAATGGAGAGAGCCATAGATGAGACAAATCGTCGCCGGGAAAAACAAATCATTTATAATAAAAAGCATAACATCACTCCTAAAACAATCATAAAGAAAATCCAGGATATCACCGACCAGTTGCAATCCAAACACCAAAAAACAGTCAAGGAACTTTTAACTTTTGACATAAAGACCGAAAAAAATATCAAAGCTCTGATTAAATACAAAGAGAAGCAGCTGAATTCTGCAGCGAAAATATTGGATTTTGAAACAGCGGCTCTTTTGCGAGATGAGATAAAAGAATTGGAAAAAATAAGAAAAGAGTGATATCATACTGAATGCAATGATTTATATACACCCTATTGGGCAAACCTTGGGTGAATTTCTGTGTTTATGATAAAAAAAGAAGAAAAAATAGTAGTCAAAGGGGCGAGGACTCACAATCTAAAGAATATTACGGTTGAGATGCCCCGAAACAAAATGATTGTTTTTACAGGACTTTCCGGCTCGGGCAAGTCTTCTTTGGCGTTTGACACTATTTTTGCCGAAGGCCAAAGGCGATATGTTGAGTCGCTTTCATCCTATGCTCGCCAGTTTCTCAGGCAAATGCAAAAGCCCGATGTTGATGAAATCACGGGGCTTTCGCCTGCTATTTCTATAGACCAAAAATCCCGTTCCAACAACCCTCGCTCAACGGTTGCCACCATAACCGAAATTTATGACTACCTCCGCATTTTGTACGCTCGAGTGGGGCATCCCCACTGTCTGGTATGCGGCGACGAAATCAAAAAACTTTCAAACGAAGAAATAAAAAATTTTGTTTTGGAAAGGATTTCCAAAATAAAAATAAATAGTGGAAAAAATTCCCAAAAAATACCATTACCAATTTACGTGGAAATTTTTGCTCCGGTGGTGCGTGGCAGAAAAGGGGAGTATTACCAACTGCTTTACGATTTGCTAGGCAAGGGGTATTCGCATGTACTGATAGACGGTAAAAAGAAAGCTTTGCGTGAACAAATCATATTGTCAAAAAATAAAAGACACAACATTGATATCTTGGTTGATAGCATCAGCATGCTTGATTTCAGTAATGATACCAAAAGCGCCGAAGAAAGATTGTCGGAAGATTTAGAAAAAGCTTTAGCTGAGTCGGATGGTTTGGTAAAAATTATTTTTAATGATACCGCGAACCCGCCTTCGCGAAGCTTCGGCGAGGCAAGGGAATTTTTTATGTCCAGCAAACTATCTTGTCCCAAAGATGGATATTCATATCCGGAAGTGGAACCACGGCTTTTTTCTTTTAACTCGCCATATGGGGCTTGCCCGGAATGCAACGGTTTGGGTACTAGGCATTTTTTTGGCGATGAAGTTTGTCCCGTGTGTTTAGGCAAGAGGCTGCGTCCAGAAGCTCTTCATGTATTTATTGGGAAAAAGAATATTGTTGAATTGACGGCGATGTCTATAAAAAACTCCTACGATTTTTTTGCTGAACTTAAGCTTACCGAAAGAGAAAAAAATATTTCAAAAGTGATAATGAAAGAAATAGAATCGAGGCTAGAGTTTATGATAGACGTAGGCATCGAATATTTGTCGCTTGACCGTAGGGCGCATACGCTCTCCGGTGGCGAGGCTCAGCGTATCCGCCTTGCAAGCCAGCTTGGCTCAGGACTGGTCGGTGCTTTGTATGTTTTGGATGAGCCGACCATTGGGCTTCATTCTCGCGACAATGACCGCTTGGTAAAAACACTTCTTTCCCTTAGAGATCTTGGCAATACTATAATTGTAGTGGAGCATGATGAAGATACTATTTTTTCGTCCGATTATATTGTTGATATCGGTCCTAGAGCTGGGATTCATGGAGGTGAAGTGATAGTTTCCGGATATTTGGATGATTTACTGACGGCAAAGCAGAATAAATCCGGATCTGTAACCTTGGATTATCTGCGCGGAGACAAAGTTGTTCCGATTCCGGAAAAAAGAAGGGAAAGTTCAAAAGGTGAACTTCAAATAAGCGGAGGCAAAATTTTTAATATCAAAAATATGAATGTAAGTATTCCGCTTGGAAAATTTGTAGCGGTAACGGGTGTTTCCGGCTCAGGTAAATCTTCTTTTGTCTATGAAATTTTACATAAAAATCTGCAAGCCCGCTTTGAACGCAAATACCGTTCGGCGCAAGTTTTTAACTGCACATCTTTTATTGGCACCGAATATCTGGGTCGCTCTATTTTAATAGACCAGTCTCCGATCGGTCGCACTCCGCGGTCAAATCCAGCCACTTACACCGGAGCTTGGACATTTATACGTGATTTGTTTGCCGAGACTTCCGAGACGCGGGCTCGCGGCTGGAAAGCCAACAGGTTTTCTTTCAATGTAAAAGGAGGTAGATGCGAGACTTGCAGTGGTAATGGCGAAATAGAAGTGGAAATGCATTTTTTACCTACGGTTTATGTGCCTTGCGATGTTTGTAGGGGCAAAAGATTTATGAAAGAAACTTTGGAAGTAAAATACAAGCATAAAAATATTTATGAAGTGCTGACTATGACGGTAGAGGAATCTTTGAAATTTTTTGAAGACATACCCGCTATTTACGACAGGCTTAAATCTCTCGATGATGTTGGTTTGGGGTATCTTGAGCTTGGCCAGTCTGCCACTACTCTTTCCGGCGGTGAAGCTCAAAGAGTAAAGATTTCCTCCGAGCTTTACAGACCTCATCTGCAAAAGACTATTTATCTTCTTGACGAGCCTACCATCGGCTTGCATTACGAGGACGTCAAAAAATTGATTGAGATTTTGCAAAAATTGGTAAATAAAGGCAACACGGTTGTAGTCATAGAGCACAATATGGATATTATAAAATCCTGCGATTATGTTTTGGATATTGGTCCCGAAGGAGGGGATGCCGGCGGAAATCTAATAGCAAAAGGAACGCCCGAAGAAATAGCCAATAATGAAAAAAGCTATACCGGAAAATATTTGAAAAAATCATTGAAGCAATACAGGGCACATACAAGATGAAAAAAGAAGATATTAAGAAAGTAATATCAAAATTACCTGATACACCGGGGGTGTATAGATTCTTGCGTAAAAATAAGATTTTATATATAGGCAAAGCGACTTCGCTTAGAGATAGAGTCAGAAGTTATTTTAATGCTGGTATTGTAACTGTTCGTAGTCCTCTTATTTCCAAGATGCTTTCAAAATTTGACGATATTTCATTCCAGAAGACGGATTCGGTTTTGGAGGCTCTGGTTTTGGAAGCCAACTTAATCAAAAAATATCAGCCGACCGCCAATATAAAAGAAAAAGACAACCGCAGCTTTAATTATATCGTTATTACTAAAGAAGACTTTCCGAGAGTGCTTGTGATGAGAGAAAGGGAACTAGAGAAATTATTTGAGCTGTCTTCCCTCGAAAACCCTCGGAAGGAGCGACGGCGACGGACGGAGAAAATTTTTAGCAAAAAATTTTTGTGGTTTACGAGGGATGCGGTGAAAAATAATTTTGCTCAAGATGCCTCAAAGAATTTTTCAATTGCTCAAACATTCGGACCATTTCCAAACGGAAGCCAACTTAAAGAAGCAGTGAAAATTGTCCGTAAAATGTTCCCATTTAGAGATAAATGTTTGCCATTGCAAGGTAGGCCTTGTTTTAACCGTCAAATCGGGCTTTGCCCGGGTGTTTGCACTGGTGAGATAGACAAAGAAGATTATGCCAAAATCATCAAAAATATAGTTTTATTTTTTGAAGGCAATAAGAAAAAACTGATAAAAAATTTGGAAAAACAGATGAAAGATTTTGCTAAAACTAGAGAATTTGAAAAAGCTCAAAAAATAAAAAAGACAATTTTTACTTTAAACCACATTCAAGATATTTCTTTACTAAAGATAGATCCGGTAGTAGATTTTGGCATCGCACTTCGTGCAGGGGCGAAGCCTAATGCCAAAATTCACTACCGGATAGAAAGTTATGATATTGCTCATTTTTCCGGTACAAATGTGGCAGGAGTGATGATTGTAATTGAAAATGGAGAAGTTAAAAAATCTGATTACCGCAAATTTAAAATTAAAAATCACGGAATAAACGATACCAAAGCTCTTTCCGAAATTTTATCCCGTCGGCTGGCGCATTTAGAGTGGCCGAAACCAGACCTTATCGTCGTTGACGGGGGAGCGGCTCAAAGACGGGTTATGGAAAAAGTTTTAAAAGAAAATGGAATCGATATTCCGACTGTCTCTGTTGTCAAAGATGTAAGGCATAGGCCAAAAGAAATTTTGGGTACCGCTTCGCTTAAGCTTCGCGGCACAAGCATGAATTATTCTGAACTTGAATCCTTGATACTCCTTGCCAACGCTGAGGCTCATAGATTTGCTATCGGTTTTCACAAACAACTTCGCAGAAAGTTGCCATAAATGCTAAATTTTAAGTATGAAGATTTTGAAAAATATCATAGCCGTTATCGTATTAGCTGGAGCAATCGGGTATTCCGGATATACTATTTATCAGAATTCTCTTGGTCCTTGCGATAAACCGTTTGAGTATAGTATCGGCAGATTTGACATCCAATTTGGTGTTTCCAGAGGAGATTTTACATCTTATATCACCGAATCCGGCTCGGTCTGGGAGAAGGTTTTAAACAGAAAAATTTTTATTTACAATCCAGATGCCAGTTTCAAAATAAATTTGATATATGATCAAAGACAGCTCTCTACGATCCAAAAACAAAAAACCGAATTTGGCCTCTTGGCGGTAGAGGATACTTTCAAAAAACTTGATGTTGATTTTAATTATTTTAAAAGCCAGTATGATCAGAAAATTTCTTTATACAATAAGGCCTTAGTTTTGTATCAAGACAGGAAATCTGCCTATGACGCGGAAGTGATTTTTTGGAACAATAAGGGTGGTGCACCAAAGGACAAATTCAACTCTTTGGAGGAGGAGAGACAGTATCTGAATGCAGAAGTGCAAAGTTTGAATAGAGAAGCTTCTTCCATAAGCGCTATGGGGGATCAATTAAATTCTTTACTAAACGTGCGAAATACCAAAGCTGTTGAATATAATAAAATAGCTGCAGAATACAACAAAAAATTTAATGGTGGCCTTGAATTTGATCAGGCCGAATACACCGGTAAGGAAATAAATGTTTATCAATTTGGTAACAAAAGAGATTTGGTTCTGGCTCTGACTCATGAACTCGGTCACGCTCTCGATATGAATCATGTGGAAAATCCAAAATCAATAATGTACTACATCACCGGAATTAATGCAGAAACAGCTCTTACTCCATCAGCTGAAGATTTAGTAGAATTGAATAGGGTATGCAAAATGTGATAGTATTTTTGAAGTAAGCTGGGGTAGTTCAGTGGCAGAACGCCGTCTTGGTAAGACGGAGGTCGAGAGTCCGATTCTCTCTCCCAGCTCAATTATATTTGGCATTTATTTGTTGGTTTATTAAATATAACTGCGGACTATGTTATAAATTTACTTTAGTACGCAGATTGGTTATACTTAAAGCATGTCTAACCCCAAAAAACCAAGAAAAAATTGCCCAGTTTGCGGAAAAGAACCTTACCGTTCCTACTATAAATATTGTAGTAACGCATGTCAGCAAAAATACCAATCCAGCATTTATGTAGAGAAATGGAAAAAAGACGAATTGAGCGGTCTTCAATCTTCAGGTATTGTTACGACATACGTGAAGAGATATCTTCGTGAAAAATATGGAGACAAATGTTGTTTGTGCGGCTGGTCAAAGATAAACACAAAATCGAGCGTTGTCCCACTAGTTGCCGACCATATAGATGGCAATTGGAGAAATAATAAAGAAAGTAATCTGCGTTTGATTTGTCCCAATTGCGATTCTCTCAACCCTACTTATTCTGGATTGAATAGGGGAAATGGTAGAGGGAATAGAGTTATAAGTAAGAGAGCGAAAGAGGGTCGTTTATTTGTTACAAAAAAGCCAAAGTAGTTCAGTGGCAGAACACTGCTTTCGTAAAGCAGGAACGTGAGTCCGATTCTCACCTTTGGCTCCAAAATTTATGGACAAGCAAAAAACAGAGCAAAAAATAAAGGAATTGGAAGAGGCGATGATAGAGCCTGATTTTTGGAATAATAAAGATAGAGCCCAGGCTACCATAAAAGAAATCCAAAAATTAAAAGATAATTTAGAGGGGGTAGGGCAGTATGACAAAGGAGATGCCGTAATGACTATTTTTTCTGGCGCCGGAGGAGACGATGCCGAAGATTTTTCGGCCATGCTTTTGCGCATGTATTTTAAATATTTTGAAAAGAAAAAATGGAGCTATTCCGTTTTACATGAAAATAAAAACGACCACGGTGGATACAGGAACATAACTGTAGAGATTACCAACCCAACCTTCGCCAAGGCTACGGCGGGTTTCGGTCCTTATGGGACCTTAAAAAATGAATCGGGAGTGCATCGATTGGTCAGGATTTCTCCTTTTAATGCAAATCAAAAAAGACACACAAGTTTTTCAATGGTGGAAGTTATTCCTAAGTTTGAGAAACAAAATGAAAACGATATAGAGTTGAAAGATGATGATTTGAAAGTAGAACTTTCGCGCTCTTCTGGCCCTGGCGGACAAAATGTAAATAAAAGAGAGACAGCGGTTCGTATCGTCCATATTCCAACAAATCTTTCAGCTCAAGCAGATGGCGAAAGAAGCCAGGCCCAGAATAAAGAAAAAGCCTTGGCCATTTTGAAAGGCAAAATATACAAAGCTTTGGAAGAAAAAAGAATATCAAAAGAAAAGGGCATGTATATAAGCAAAACCACTGAAATTGAATGGGGTAACCAGATTCGCTCTTATGTCTTGCACCCGTATAAAATGGTCAAAGACCGCCGTACCGGGGTAGAAACCAGTAATGTGGAAGCTGTATTGGAACAAGGTGAATTAGATGAGTTTATAGAAGCGGAGAAAAGTTTGTAAAAAAAATTAATGAGGTTATAATGAGAAGGTGATAGTTTTTGATAATGTCTCAAAAAAATATAACGATAATTATGTCGCTTTGGATAAGGTTTCTTTTGTTGTGAATCCTAATGAATTTGTCTCTATTGTGGGGCCAAGTGGCGCTGGTAAAACCACTCTTTTGCGGATGCTTTTGGCTGAAGAGAAGCCAACTGAAGGTAAGGTGTTTTTGCACGATACTGATATAAATACTCTTTCTGGTGAAGATATAAATTTCGTTAGAAGGAAAATAGGAGCTGTTTTTCAGGATTTTAGGCTTCTGCCGCAGAAAAATGTCTATGAAAATATAGCCTTTGCCATGGAAGCTGCCGGCCGGCCGGACGAGGAGATAGAATCCGATGTGCCCCATGTCCTTGAATTGGTAGATTTGGCTTCAAAAATATGGAATTTTCCAAGCACACTTTCTGGCGGTGAAAAGCAAAGAGTGGCTATCGCTAGAGCGATCGTCAATCAACCTGATATAATTATCGCAGATGAGCCGACTGGTAATCTTGACCCAATCAATACTTACGATATTGTCCAAATTTTAAAAAAAATAAATGATCTTGGAACAACCGTGATCCTTACCACTCACAATAAAGGGGTGATAGATTCAATAGGTAGACGGGTTATTACCATGCAGGAAGGCAAAGTGGTAAGAGATGATCCTGCGGGCAAGTATATTTTATAAAAATGGAGAAAATAGAATTTAAAACCAAATTTAAAAGAGTATTAAAAGCCGGCCTTTTTAATTTTTGGCGCAGCAGTTATATATCGCTCGCTTCAATATTGGTGATGGTGGTTACTCTTTCGGTCATTGGCTCAGTTGTTTTCGTCGGGGCGGTGCTCAATACCACTATGAACGAATTGCGCAATAAGATTGATATAAATGTTTATTTTGTAACTTCTGCCCCTGAAGCGGACATATTATCTTTGCAGAAAAAAATAGAAACTTTGCCGGAAGTTTCCAGTGTATCTTATGTAAGCAGAGACCAAGCACTCCAAAATTTTAGGTTTAAGCATGAGAACGATCAAATAACTATCCAAGCGCTTGATGAATTGTCCGATAACCCACTGGGTGCTGCCCTCAACATAAAAGCCAAGGAACCTTCTCAGTATGAAGGCATTGCTAATTTCTTAAATGAAGACAACATACTCTCAAGTGGTGGTCAAAAAATAATTGACAAGATTAATTATTTTGAAAATCGCGCCGCTATAGACAAGCTTTCTCGCATTATAAACTCCACCGAAAATCTTGGATTTGCTCTTTCTTTAGCTTTGGTGATTATTTCTATTATCATTACCTTCAATACCGTCCGTTTGACCATTTATATTTCCAAGGAAGAAATATCGGTGATGCAACTTGTCGGGGCCAGTAAAAATTATGTCAGAGGACCTTTTGTGGTTACCGGAATTATTGTCGGACTTGTTGCGGGACTAATCACCATGATTATTTTCTTCCCGGTCTGTTACTGGCTCGGCAATACTACCCAAAATTTTTTCATAGGCTTCAATATTTTTGACTATTACATAAGTAATTTCTTTGAAATCATCTTCATTGTTATCGGCGCCGGTGTTGCCATAGGGGCGGTCTCTAGTTTTTTGGCTGTTCGCAAGTATTTGAAGTTATGATATGTTAGGAATGAATCCCGTTAAAGTTTTACATATATGTAAGGTGGTAATAGCGTTATTGTGCAGATAATCATATTATTTAGTTTAATTAATCAATCAAAAACTCTAACGGGATGAAGAAAAACCACAAATATATTTTTGTAGTAGGAGGTGTTATGTCGGGAGTCGGGAAAGGGATAGCTTCATCGTCAATCGGCAAAATTCTTCAAAGCAAAGGTTTCAAAGTCAACCCTATAAAGGTTGACCCTTATTTAAACGTAGATGCTGGCAATATGAATCCGATAGAGCACGGCGAAGTGTTTGTGCTGGATTCGGGGCTTGAGACTGATCAGGATATGGGCAACTATGAGCGTTTTTTGGAGATGAATCTCAATAGCGAGGATTATATGACCTCTGGCAGTGTTTATAAGCATGTTATAGAAAGAGAGCGCAATTTAGGCTATCGCGGCAAATGTGTTGAAGCTATACCTCATATTACCGAAGAGATTTTAAGGCGCATAAAAAAAGCGGCTGATGAGCACCAGTCTGATATTTCTCTCATTGAGATAGGAGGGACGATAGGTGATTATCAAAATATTCTTTTTATTGAAGCGGCAAGAACTCTCAAAATAAAACATCCTCAGGATGTCATTTTTATTATGGTAAGTTACTTGCCTATACCGGGGTCGCTTGGTGAAATGAAAACACGCCCAACCCAGAACGCAGTTCGTCAACTCAACTCTTATGGTGTTCAACCCGATATAATCATCGCCAGAGGCGCTCAGTCTCTTGATTATAAACGCAAAGAAAAGATAGCCATGGCTTGCGCTATTGCTCCGGAGAATGTCATTTCGGCACCGGATATTGCAAGTATTTATGATGTACCTATTAATTTTGAAAAAGATAAAATCAGCAGCATTATACTTAAAATTTTTCACCTTCGGTCAAAAACAAACGGCAATTCTCTGAAATATTGGAAAGATTTCGTGCATGAAAGAGCTCAAGCTAAAAAAGAATTGCAAATCGCTGTGGTTGGAAAATATTTTGATACTGGTGATTTTGTCTTGTCCGACGCTTATGTTTCTGTCATTGAAGCTATTAAATTTTCATCTGCTTGGAAAGGGGCGCGAACTAATCTTACGTGGATAAATTCAAAAGAATATGAAACAGACCCTAAAAAAATTTCCGAATTAAAAGATTATGATGGCATTATTGTGCCAGGAGGATTTGGCGAGAGTGGGGTAGAAGGGGTAATCATGGCCGTAGAATACGCCAGAGTTAACAAAATACCTTACTTAGGTCTCTGCTACGGTATGCAGCTTGCGGTTATTGAATTTGCCAGAAATGTCATCGGTTGGAAAGATGCACACACATCTGAAATAAATCCAAAATCATCCCATGTAGTCATAGATATCATGCCGGAGCAGAAAAAACTTTTGGAGGAGGGAAGATACGGAGCGACGATGCGACTTGGGGCATACCCTGCTATTTTGAAAAAGGGGACAATAGCTTACGGAGCATATGGTGAAAAAAATATTTCCGAAAGGCACAGGCATCGCTATGAAGTTAACCCTGAGTATATCGCTGACGTAGAAAATGCGGGGATGGTTTTCTCCGGCACTTCGCCCGACAGAAGGCTTATGGAAATCGCTGAACTTCCCAAAAACATTCACCCGTTTTTCCTTGGCACTCAATTTCATCCAGAATTTAAAGCTCGTCCTCTCCATCCGCACCCTCTTTTTACTGCCTTTATTGACGCTTGTTTGAAGAATAGACAATCATAAATAATTATTAACTTATTTATTAAACAAATTTAATTTCCTCTTTCTTTTCCAACTTTTTATCTCAGATTCTCTCCCCCGAGCTTTTTTAAGTGTTTTGAAAGTTTCTTGGTATTTCAACACCACTGGTCTGCGTATCTTTGTATAATGAGCTCCTGATTTCGAAGTATTGTGTTGTTTCAATCTTTTTATCAGATTATTAGTGCAACCTATATAGAGAGACCTATCGGCACATTCTAAAATGTAAGTGATATACATAAAACTTTATTCTTCAGTACCTACGCTCTGCTTCGGTCTGAGACGAAGTTGGAACCTTATTAGTAACTACTCTATCTTAAATTTAAACATCATCCCACTTTCGAGGTGTTCGGCAATATGACAATGCGCCATCCATGTACCAGGATTTTCCATGTCTACCAGAATTTCAATAGTATCTCCTTTTTGAATAAGAGTCGTATCTTTCCAAACTAGATTATCATTTTTTACACCGTTTGTTGAAAGAACTAGAAATTTCTGACCGTGAATATGAAATGGGTGTTGCATCGGATGCATGGATTTTGGATCATTGTATATCTTTATCTTAACCTTATCACCAACCTTAAACTCCCAATCAATATCGTCATTAGTTTTTTTAGTATCTTGGTCAATAATTTTCCATTTAATAACATTTGCCAGAGACATCGAATTCATCATTGCCATGTTGTCTTCCCACTCAATCTTTTCATTGTCATTCCCGCCCATCATCATTCCACCATTACTCATCACTGCCCCATCGGGCATCATATGACTTCCCATCATGCCCATATCCCCCATATCAACTGTAAAAACAAGACTCTTGTCTGCCTTTTTATCAAAATACTGACGAAGTAGTTCAATACTTGCAATGGTGTCACTATTTGTTCGAAGCGTGAGAAATTGAGACCTGTACGAAGTTGCTACTTTTTCAGAAGATACATTTATTATTCCTATTGTGTATGTTTTCTCTGGAGTTTTATGTTGGAGTGTATAAGTACCAGAAGTATCAAACAGAACTTCGATCACGGCACGCTCTGAAGGGCCAAGAAGTACACTGTCAACAAACGTCTCGTGTTCATACTTTCCATTGTCGCCACCGACAAGCTTCATCTTTGCGCCAGGGATAGTGAGATTGAATACGCGAGTGTTCGCTGTATTAGTTATGTAAAAACGAGCTACCTCACCTTGTTTAACAGTAAGGTTGTAGTTGTCTAACCCATTTACAAGCATCACATTCCCGAAACGACCCATCAGTGCATGGTCAGCAACAGAAACAAACGGAGCGACTTTTCCATTTTCAATCAAAATATCATCAACCATAAGTGGCACCTCCTCATTCACTGGAGACCAATAGTTAGGATTATCCGAAGCCACTATGTAGTTACCGTAGAGACCCAATTCCTGTGCGTAGTCTTCTCTTACGTGGGGATGGTACCAATAGACACCTTCGTCTGGAAACTTTATTTTGTAGCTAAATGATTGGCCGATACCTACCTCCCTTTGTGTCACATCCGGTACTCCGTCAAATCTGTTATCCAATCGAACTCCGTGTGAATGAATTGTGGTCGGTACATCAGTATTATTAGTAAAATTAATGGTGACTTCTGATCCCTTGGAAACCTTAATGATAGGTCCTGGGATTGAACCGTTATAAGCAAGCATTTTTATTTCATTGCCCGCAATTACTTTTTTAACAATACTTGCCGTAAGATTGTACGTATCGCCATTTTTAAGTTCGACAATTTCCGGCTGTTTGGCGAGGAGGTAGTTTGAATTATCCTGCACTTCAGGTTTTGGAGAAATCGTATTGTTGCTAAATATAAAATAGCCACCGATTAAAACAATGATGCCAATAATGGTGTAAATGATTTTTTGATTTTTCATATACTTCATATCTAACAGATTTACGGGGTAACATTTATATCAAGCTCTAGTTTCAATACCGGATTAATTGCGGAATCGGTTTCTATATAGACAATCTTTTTAGCGGGACCCGTTCCTTGGGGACCGTGTGCCGCTGGGTCTACTAATACATCAATGTTTATTTCTTTTCCTGGATTCACTACTTCATCTATTTGCGATGAAGGTCCTCCACGACCAGGCATACCAAATGGCCCCTTACGCGAGGTTTCGTTTATGAGCGTTGCTTCTGTGCACATACACGATGTATATATTTTGGTAATTTTAATTTGAGAGTCTCCGGAATTTTTTAATTTGAATGAATGTTCTACCTTTCCCTTAGCCATCGAAACTAAGCCAAAATCAAATGACTTTTCTTCTGACACAAGCTCGCTGTAGTTTCCAGAACCGATCCCACCCTCTCTATACCACAAACTTATTCCATTGGGCATCTTACCAACTTTTATTTTCACAGTTTCTTTTCCAAGAACAGTATCAATCACAGACACATCATCACTAAGTAGATTGGTCACATACACGAATTTTCCGTCTTTGGAAACAATCACTCCGTGTGGCGCTGACCCAGCAAGAACCGTTTGAGTTACTTTCATTTCTTGTAGATCAATTTTATAAACCAGGTTCCCGGTAGGTTGATCAAAATAATAGCCCTGGTCAGCAACAAAAACAAAGCGAGAATCGGGCGTCGGATAAATCTGAACTGGGCCCTTCGCTTCTTTCGGCAAATCAACATAACTCAATTTTGCGGAAGCAATGTCGTACACCGCCAAACTTTTTGTGTCATATACCGAGGCCAGAGCATACTTGCCATCCGGCGTCACCCCCGTCTGCACCGCTGCTCCCTTGAATTCAATATCTCTTAAAACAAAGCTTTCTATATCAAGAATTCCCAAACTTTTGCCTCCCAGCATTGCGATATAGGCGGTCTTGCCATCTGGGGAAATACGGAGCCCGTGAGGTCCATCGCCCTTTTTCGTAACGGTTTCTTCCTCCACTTCAAACGTAGTGGCATTTATCTTATAGATGACTCCTTTTTCCTGCGAAGCGACAATGGCATAGGAACTATCCGGGGTAAGAGAAACATGCGAGAGATGAAGATTCTGTCCTATTTCAATTCTTTTTACAATCGCGTCTGAAAATGGGTCTATGACGATCACTTCATCTTTACTTTTTCCCATATCCACTACTTCATCGCCATGACCTTCATCGGCTTGCGCTCTCGGTATGATCCGAAAAGACATTTCCATCTCTTCTTCTGCCGCGTTGGCGGTCACCCACACACTTTTATTATCTGGTGCAACTTGGACATTGTGGGCCATGTAGCCGACGGTCATACCATTTTTGTCTTCGGATAGATCAATTCTTTTCAAGACCTGATTTGTCTTTGTGTCTATCACCGCTATTTCCCCAGTTCCTTCAACCGCCACATACGCTTTTTCCAGTACTCCAGAAACAATTCTATTGCCGCCTTTGTCTCCAGTGCTCAAAACAATAATAACTCCGACGAGAGTGATAAAAAGAATTGAGGTAATAATGATTTTTTGATTTTTCATATTCGTGTCGTTATATAATTAATAAATGTTACTCATATAGGAACCAGATCTTTCTCGACACGCTTGAGCAAGACTGCGTTCGTCGCCACAATTATCGAAGAGATACTCATAAGAAGTGCCGCGAATTCTGGACGAAGCATGATACCAAAACTTGGATATAAGATTCCGCCAGCAATCGGTATGGCAAGGACATTATAAATTGAGGCCCAGAAAAGATTCTGCTTCATTTTGCGCACCGTTGCCTTACTGAGTGTAATGGCTCGAAGTATATCCAAAGGATCAGATTTCATAAGAACAACTTTTGCTGTTTCAATCGCTATATCCGTGCCTGCACCAATGGCAATACCGACATCAGATTGAGCGAGTGCCGGTGCATCGTTAACACCATCACCAACCATTGCCGTAAATTTTCCTTCTTCTTGAAGTTTTTTGACGTAGCTCGCTTTGTCCGCAGGCATTACTTCTGCAAACACTCTTTCTATACCAATTTGACTCGCTACTTTCTCTGCGGTCATTTTATTGTCGCCGGTGATCATAGCAATCTCAATGCCTAAAGCCTTTAAACGATTGACTGCTTTTATGGCGTTAGGTTTTATTGGATCTTGCGCTCCGATAACAGCTTTGATGACTCCGTCAACAGCAAGAACCATTATCGTTTCTCCTTTTTCTAGAAACTCATTTATTTTTTTCTCCAATGTACCAAGAGTAATGTTACTTTCTCTCATAAGCCTCACCGTGCCGATGAGTACAGGTTTCCCATTCACTACAGCTCTCACTCCCAAACCGGAAAGGTTTTCAAATTTATCAACTGATTCTGGCAATGTAAGGCCGCGCACTTTAATCTCATCGAGCACAGCGCCTGCCAAAGGGTGGGATGATTTCGCTTCTGTCGCACCGACTAAGCGAAGTGCTTCATCTGCGTCGTATCCATCTGCCGTAGCTATATCGGTTACTTTTGGTTTTCCTTCGGTGAGTGTGCCTGTTTTGTCGAGTACAATGGCTTGAATTTTTGAGACTTGTTCGAGAGTCGGGGCGTCTTTTATAAGAATATTGTGTTTTGCTCCAAGTCCAGTACCGACAGCTACAGCCGTCGGAGTGGCAAGACCGAGCGCATCGGGGCAGGCAATGACAATCGTAGCGATCGCAAAGGAAAGTGCCAAGAGAAGCGGTGAGCCGACAATAAAATGCCAAATAATAAATACCAAAAGACCTGATCCTACGGCCGCAATGACTAAGTACTTTGCAAACTTATCAGCAATTCTTTGTCCC
>MHWS01000004.1 GCA_001824215.1 Candidatus Zambryskibacteria bacterium RIFCSPLOWO2_12_FULL_39_16
AACCCCAATATCTCTGGCGCGACAGCAGCCAATCTCTTAATTTGTATTTGGTTACCTTCTTTCCAAATTTTTCTGTTATTTTCTCTCTGGCTTCTTCACTACCTAACCCGTCAAATTTTTTTGAATTTACAAGAATGCCTTCTCCAACATAAGATTGAATTCCATTCAAAAATTCATTCCACACAAATATTTGAGAAAGTGGAGTTAAAAATTTGCTCATTTCTTCTGGAGAGAGCCACTTTACTTCATGAATATCTTTTTCTTCTCCAGACAAATCTTTGTGTTCTCCATTTTCCAATTCAAAATAAAA
This sequence comes from Candidatus Zambryskibacteria bacterium RIFCSPLOWO2_12_FULL_39_16, assembly GCA_001824215.1. Taxonomy (GTDB): domain Bacteria; phylum Patescibacteriota; class Minisyncoccia; order Phycocordibacterales; family WO2-35-19; genus WO2-35-19. The sequence continues at coordinate 311 of MHWS01000004.1, forward strand.
AACGTCAAAATGTGCAAATCTGTTTATCTTTTTGGGTACATGATAGAACTGGCTGTGCATTTTGCTTAATTTTTTGACTAAATGCGGATTGAGGTAACCGGTTTCTTCTGTAATTTCAGAAATTGCCGCTTCTTCTTGTGTTTGGCTGCCCTCTGGTCCGCCTGTTATAAGTGTTTGCCAATTAACTTTTTTCCATTTTAAACCGATATATTTGTCTTCTTTCCAATGTTTGACGATAGCCATTATGGCATTCCTTTCAACAAAAGGAAGATTTTTTTGGATAGCATCTGGACCAACCGTTATCGCAAACAGTGGTTCGATAACTTGTCTTATCGGCAGGCCGTATTTTTTAGCAAATTCAAAATCGCGCTCGTCGTGAGCGGGCACAGCCATCACGGCGCCGGTGCCATAATTGCCCAAGACATAATCAGCCACAAAAATTGGCACTTCTTCTCCGTCTGCCGGATTTATGGCTTTTAATCCTTTTATTTCTACCCCTGTTTTTGCCTTTTTAGCATCGGTTCTTTCTATTTCGGTTTTGCTCTTTGTTTCTTTTATATATTTTTCAATTTCCGATCTATTTGTTATAGATGATTTTTCACTTTTTATTTGCTCTATAAGCCACTCATATTCGGGCGCTACGACAAGATAAGTGACTCCAAATAAAGTATCAGCTCTGGTTGTGAAAACATTTATTTTGTATTCGCCGTCTTTTATTTTGAATTCCAGTTCTGCTCCCTCACTCTTCCCTATCCAATTTTTCTGTGCCTCCTTTATTGGCTCTGGCCACTTTAAATCTTTCATATCGGAAAGTAGCCGCTCGGCATAATCGGTAATTTTGAAAAACCATTGCTCTAAATCTTTTTGGACTATCTCGGTGCCACATCTTTCACACTTTCCATCTGTTACCTGCTCATTGGCAAGTACAGTATTACAAGACGGACACCAATTGACAGACGCCTTTTTTTTGTAAGCCAAACCATTTTTATACAATTGCAAAAACAGCCACTGGGTCCATTTGTAATACTCGGGGTCGGAAGTGATTACTTTACGTGACCAATCAAAAGAGTTGCCCATGCTTAAAAGCTGCTTTTCCATGTAAGCGATATTTTCATAGGTCCATTTGTGTGGGTCTACTTTATTTTTAATAGCGGCATTTTCTGCTGGCAATCCGAAGGCGTCAAAGCCAATTGGGAACATTACATTGTATCCCTGCATTCTTTTTGTACGAGCAAAAATATCCGGCACAGCAAAAGCGTACCAATGTCCGATATGTAAATTGCCCGAAGGATAAGGAAACTCTACTAATATGTAAAAATTTTCTTTCCCCTTTACTTCATCAGAAGTTTTGTAAAGATTTTGCTTCTGCCACTCCTTCTGCCACTTAGCTTCTATTTCTTTGTGATTATATTTTTCCTGCACAACAAAAATATACAACAAAAAGCTACTTTACGCTAATTTTGTTTACTTTCTATCCCCTTACTTGAGTTGGGTAAAGTGTCGGGTCGATTATTCTAGAGAAGCAATAATGTCCTGACGGATGGTTCCAATTATCATTTTGTATGACAATCCCTTTTGCAGGATAACTTACAGACATCGGTACAGGATATTGATTTTGATTATTATTTGTACTTTCTTTGTTGAACTCGGCACAAAGTTTGAAAGTCATAGTATCGGTTTTTGCGTATTCGTAAGTGGTTTTTGATTGGGGATCTGTCGGAACAACAGTATAAGCTTGGGCTGATGTTATATCGCTTAGACTTACTGGTAACATACCATTTACCTGCCAATAGCTTATGACTTGCCACTGGATATTGGCGAGGTCGGTGATTTTCTGATTGTCATATTTTATAAGTCGCTGAGTGTAAGGCGAACCAAGGACAGAAAACCCCCAGATGATTGAAACTAAAATAATCACAGCAGAAATTATGAGCCACGTTTTTTGTGATTTTTTTGTCAGTTTGTTTCTGATGTCCGAAATGTAATAAAGGAAGACAGAGAGAGTTACCACAAAAACAGACAAAACTTTTAAAAGAAAACCTGCTGTTAGTTCCTGCCCGTCGATAAAGTAATAAAGGATCGTAACCAAATCTCCTGCTAAAACAATGCCTGCGACGAAAAGAGTGATATAAGAAAGCCAGCGTCTGACCGCCAAGTGTTTCTTTTCTGGTTCTAGTCTATAGACTTTTTCCAAAAGCCATGTGAGCAAAATAAATATAGGAAAGAATATAATGAGCGTCGCAACAGGCATGCTTATAGACTGGCTTCCCATATAATAATATCCCGAATTTATCTGCGGGTAGGCGTTGTTTATGACTGTAAATAAAAGATTGATTAGGCTTATGACTGTCGTGTAAAGTGCTACGATAACTCCAAGATTCAGAAAGAAATCTTTGGCGCTTGTTTTTATAAGAGAGTTTTGATTTGGTTCCATGTGATTTTGGGTTAATTCTAATAGCCTACATTATATCACTATTCTAGATTTTAAATTCTACTACGCCGACATTTGTATGGTGTGCAAATGTCGGCATCTCCGAGTTTAAAATTTTATATCTTACGATATTAAATTTTAAACTCTACGACATCACCGTCTTTGACAATGTATTCTTTGCCCTCGGTGCGGAGGAGACCTTTTTCGCGAGCGGCGGCGTAGGAGCCAGCTTGTAGAAGCTTATCCCATTCAATCACTTCAGCTCGGATAAATTTGTCGCGGAAATCGGTGTGAATAGCCATGCCAGCAATAGGTGCGGTTGAATTTCTTTTTATAGTCCAACCTCTGGTTTCGTCTTCTCCGGTAGTGAAGTAAGTAATCAAATTCAAAGTCTCATAAGCTTTCTTTATTAAATCATTCAAGCCTTTTTCAAAAATTGGGTCAATCGAAACGAAATTATTTCCGACGATGCTATTTTTGCCTGACAACAATTCTTTTGCTTGCGAGACTTCCTCTGCAGCTTCGGAAGTATTCAAAATATAAAGGATTGGCTTCATGGTAAGAAGCTGCATATTACAAATAAAAGGTAATTCCTTCTCATCAAACAAACTATTGTCGCCCTCCTTCGCTAAAGCTACGACAGGTAAAACAAATTTTTCTTCTTCCAAAACCTCCTTTACTTTTTGGAGACCACTCTCCTCTAAAAGTGAATCTTTGCCGCCTTTTTTCACTTCTTTCCCAAGACTACCTAATCTTTTGGTTACTGTCTGCAAATCAGCCAGCACAAGCTCCAAATTTATAGTTTCAATATCTCGCAGAGGATTAACTTCTGCTTCGACGTGTAAAATTTCCGGGTCATTAAAAATGCGCACCACTTCGGCGATGGCATCGCATTCTCTTATGTGCTGCAGGAAATCATTTCCCTTCCCTTCTCCTTTCGAAGCACCTCTGACAAGTCCGGCGATGTCCACAAATTCTATTACTGCCGGGATTTTTTTTCGCGACTTTGAAAATTCATTTAATTTTTCCAGCCTTTCATCCGGCACGGCAATAATGCCAACCGATGGGTCAATGGTGCAAAAAGGATAATTTTCTGCCGGCACGCTTTTCTTGGTAAGCGCGTTAAAAAGCGTCGATTTCCCGACATTTGGAAGACCTACGATGCCTATTGAAAGTGACATGGTTCTCTAAATATACATCAAAAACAACTTTTTTCATTATGCTATACTGGGAGGTCTATGGATAAACCTATAGAAGAGCCGATTTTCCCGATGCGAATAAATAAATATTTAGCGTTCACAAAACACTCAACACGAAGGGGTGGCGATGAACTCATCATAAAAAAACAGGTTTTTATAAATAGCAGACTGGCCGTGCTTGGTGATAAAGTAAAAGAAACCGACCGAGTAGAAGTGAGATTTCGCGGTAAACCAAAACCAGAGTTTTAATCTACAAATGTAAGCGCCTTGCCTCCTTTGCCTGCACGTCCTGTACGGCCGATACGATGCACATAATCATCATGGGTAGCCGGTATATCATAATTAATAACATGACTGACATCAGCTATATCAAGGCCTCTGGCGGCCACATCGGTCGCTACCAATATCTGAACATGATTATCTTTGAATAATTTGAGAGCAAGCTGTCGTTTGTTGTGATTTTTATTGCCATGAATTGATTCTGTTTTAAATCCTCTCTTTGTTAAAATTTGAGAAAGTTTTTCTACACCATGTTTGGTTCTGCCAAAAATCAATACTTTAGTCAATCCTTTTTGATTGAGTAAATCGTGCAAAGTGTCTATTTTTTCCTTGCCGCTTTTCACACGAACAATATCTTGGTCAACATTTTTTGAAGTATCGGAAGTTTTAACCGAAATGCGAACCGGCTCTTTTAGAAATTCGCCGATTAATTTTTCAATCTCTCCTGAAATTGTTGCAGAGAAAAATAATGTTTGGCGGCTTTTGGGCATACCGGCCATGATAGAACGCATATCGTCTACAAAACCCATATCAAGCATTCTATCTGCTTCATCCAAAACAATGGTATTAAATTCTGAAAGATGTATCAGTTTACGATCTATCAAATCTTTTAATCTGCCAGGTGTACCAATAATAAAATTATATTGGTATCGCAAATCCCTGATCTGTTTATTGATCGGTGCGCCACCAACACAGCAAACAGAAAATATTTTCATATTTTGCACCAATTCTTTTAGTTCAGTATCGATTTGGATAGCCAACTCTCGAGTTGGCACGATGACCATCACCTGCTCTTTTTTGTTTTGTAATATCTTGTGTATCAGTGGTATGAGGTATGCTGCGGTTTTACCTGTGCCTGTATTGGCGATTCCTACTACATCTTTGCCGAGAAGTATCTCTGACATTGCACTGTCCTGTATTGGTGTCGGGAAGAGGTATCCTTTTTTAGTAATGGCGTTTTTAATTTTTTCATCAATAGCAAAACTTTGGAATGTGTTATTGGGAACAAAGGGAGCAGTTTTTTCAGTTACTGTTGCTTTGTTTATAAAACGGGAAATATCTATTCTTTCATTTTTACCTCGCCCACGTCCAAAATTCCTAGCTTTATTGCGAGTAGATGGTCGATTTGAAAATCGCGATTGTGGTCGTGTATTTTTATACATAAAATGGGCACTAAGCCCCAGAAGTAAAACTAGTGAGATTCAGTTACTAACAAGTATATACTAAAATAGATATGTTGTCAATACTTAAATTATTTATACCTTCTTATTTAGTAAAAAATTTGAGTGAATTTGTTTTTATTGACACTTTCCATTACTCAATCCGTTATCCATTGTCTGGTAAATTAGCCTTTTATTATAAGGTAAATATAGAAAGGTTGGATTTTTTATCGACATATTATGCACAATTTATAACATAAAAAAAATTTGAATCTTATCCAAAGAAGCGTAGAATTATAAGTGTGAGATTAATCGTCAGGGTAGTCGTACTGATGATTTTTATTAGAAAAATAACTCAATAAAATGAACGAAGACAAAAAGAAACCAGCACCAGCACCAACAAAACCAGTGTAAAGATTTGATGCGGTTAAAATATATGGAATAAAAAATCTGTATTTTTATACAGATTTTTTATTGCTTTTTGCTAAACTCTTTCTTTAATATATGCTAAAGCTCCGTAAAGGCCGCCGAAGTCTCCGAGTTCGGCTTTTTTTATAGCTGGAAGTTTGGGGAAAATTTTTAATATTTCTTTCAAATATTCTTCTGTTTTATCTAAAGGTATTGCTGGATCGCCGGTAATCATTGAACCACCGAGGACGACGCAATTCGGAGACCATTCAACGATTATATTATTGAGACCAATGGCCAATATTTTGGCGTGCTCAATCCAAACAGCGGGGTCGGTTATTTCTTTGGGATTTTTACCGGTTTTTCTTTGGAGAGCCTTGCCGGAGATCATATCTTCTAAAGTTTTCTTTGTCTCAATGTCTATAACCTGCTTGCCTGGTTCAAAACCGATTGAATGTTCATCTATTTTACCGTCTACAATCCTGACTCCGCCGACACCGGTAGAAACAGTGATATAAGCGACTATTTTAAAACCTCTTCCGGCTCCCCAATTGGCTTCTCCGAGTCCGACTATGGCTGCATCATTTTCTATAAGTGCCAAAACTCCAAAATTTTTCTCAAGGTCATTTTTAAATCTTTCTTCTGCTCCGTCCCAAATGCTTCTGCTCATTCCTCCTGCGATAGATTTTATTTCCCTGCCATTTGCGCATTCTTTAGCCGATTTTATAAAAATATCTCTACCTTCCTCATAACTTTTTGGTGTTTCAAAAACTTTAGGTTTTTCAAAAATTTCTCCATCTGAGGAGTAAGCCACTCTTGTCTTTGTCGCTCCGATGTCAAATAGTATTGAGTTCATTTAGTTTCTTAGTTTATTTTTATAATTTTCAACTTCCGGCTGGTCATATGGGTTTACTAGAAGTAGTTTAGCAAGTTCTACGGTGGTTTTCATCATGAAAGCCATAAATTTACCCAATTCTCTCTCGTTTATTTCCGGTATCTCATATCTTTCAAATGGCAATCCCGCCTCTAGGTATGTTTTTATTGTATCTCTATAAGCCGATTCGTTTATGCTCTGGGAGATTTCTTTGAGTGACATTATAAATAGAGTAAATTTATTTTTTGGACCACCCAGATTGAGTTGGAGTATAGAATGCAAGTCAGTCGGGCCAATAGAGACCATTGGTGTGATGCCAACCTTCTCGCCTTTTTTGTTTTCTTTTCCTAGGCTTTCAGCGATAAGTTGACGGCACCACTTGCCCAAATCCTCAAGCTCTGAATTAAAAATAAAAAAATCTAATATATCAACGCCATTTTTATAATTATCAAAAATTTTCCTAGCTAAGTTTTGAGCCGGGTTGTTTTCTGCCTCTGTATTGCATTCTTCATCCATCTCTTTGCCTCCGGCTACGAAAACGTCCGAGTCTAAACCAGCGATAGAGAGGACTTTTGTATGGGCGACAGTGAAAGCGCTGAAACGGCCGCCAATATCTCCTTCCCATTCTATTTTCTCAATTTCTTTTTCTTCGGCCAGTTTCCAGAGGGGAGAATTAGGGGATGAGATAATAAGAACCCTTTTATTCAAAGGTGAACCAAATTTTTCCGATAAAATATCAAATATTTTATGAAAAGATTCCAGAGTTTCCGCCGTATTACCTGATTTACTGATGACCACCAAAGCTATATCTTCAAGGTTTTTTATTTTAGTTTTAACAAAATTTGTCACTTCTTTATATTCACGTGAGTCTGGCGATTCGAGGAAAAATATTTTTTTCTCTACTTCTGGTTTATGAGCAGTTAAAGCATTCCAGACCGCTTTTGAAGTTAAATCAGATCCGCCGATGCCGATAACAAAAATAAACTTAGCATTTTTATTCATATCTGAATTATACCAAAAAACCACAAAAATACCCCGTCGATATGATAAACAAATAGGCCGTCGGGAAAGATTTCTTCCCGACGGCCTGTTCTTTAGAGGATCACACCCCCTCTCTATGAGCGACATACTGCCGCTCCAAAAGTACTTTGATGCGAGAGCCAATCTTTAGAATTTTGGGCTTGGTTTTTTTCTTCAAAGGCGACCTCGGCAAAGCATGTTGCAAACTTGGACAGCTTCTGTCAATCCTGCTTCTGATCCCCCCGAAATTCATCAGTACGCTCTCCCTTAGTTGAGTGGAATAGCTACCCCGATAAAACGATACACTTGCAAAACGACGAAGTCAACTATTCGTCAAAGTGGCGACTGTAGATACCTGTTATTTCAGTTCGGAAAATTTTATCCAAGGAGGAACTTCAAAAGTAGAATCGCTAACTTCATTCCACGGCTGACAGTCGTATTGTACTTTATCTTGAGTGCCTATAATCTGGGATTGTTCCTCCGGTGAAGCATTTTTATTTGAGCTTTTAGCGGTGGGATATTTATAACCAACATTTTCTTGCAATGACGTCCAAGTATAAGACTGACCATCTTTTATTATCAGAAAATCATTGAACTCATTTTCCATCAAATCTGTTTGTATCCTAAATTCCCCGTAAATTTTACTTCCGTCTGTATATATAGTCCCGGCAATTTTAGAAGCTCTATCAGATTTTCCAAAAGTGCATTGGTAAGGCTTGTCCAACACCATAATGTCTGCAATGGAATAATTGCCGCTTATTTTCCCATCTGCTCCGACAGGCGGTGCAGTCGGCTTACTTCCATAATAAAATACGAATATTCCGATAATTACCAAAATAGCTAAAACTATCCAACCAGACAAAGATACAATTTTATTTTTCATAGCATCATTCTAGCATTCTTTATGTTATAATCAAATTTAAATAAGTTGTTATTCTAAATATATAGAAATATAAATATGAATCATAATACTAAAAAAATATTATCAACCGTCATGCTGGTCTTGGTCGTGATTATTTTAGCTATTTTTGCTTTTAAATATAAGAGTAATTTTTCTTCTACAGCAACAACTACTCCGACAGTAGAGGCAAATAATCCGTCAGATAATGGAGGTATCGTTGAAATTAACCCACAATTTCCAGGTCAAACTTTACCATTATCAAATGACCCCAAAGATATTGCTTGGGCAGTTTTCCAGAAATATTTGAATTACAACAAAGACCTTAATTTAGAAGGTGTCAGAAGTATTGTCTACAAAATAGCCTCGGTTTGCAACGACCCTAAAACAACAATTGATTGTAAGGCCAGGATGAATTCGGCTTATCAATATGGCAGTGCTTTGAAAAAAGAAAATTTTGTAAATGTCTGGAACGATAAAAAGCAAACTATCTTGGTCACTGATTTTTGGACAGAAGAAGATGATATTTCGGCGGGCCGTTTCAGGGCTATTATATTTTTTGTAAGAGATGAATCTGGTAGCCTAAAATTATTGAGTTTTAGTCCTTTCAAAGGTGTTACTACAGGGAAAAGTATTGCTTCAAAGAAAGAGATTGATGATCGGCTGATTATTTATACTGAAGACAATGACCAAGATGGTATAGCAGATTATGAGGAACAATGCCTTGGCGCAACCGAAGGCCAGACTTGCACAAAAACAAATCCAAAACTTCGCGATACCAACGGTAACGGCCTTTGGGACGGCGTAGAAGCTCTGATGAACCAATAAAACGCCTTAAAATAAAGCTTTTATCACAAACCGCTTGACAAGGTGAAGTATTTGGGTGTATAATGTGAGAGATTTTGAAGAGTTCTTTTTCAAACTATACCTTAAGGGCAGGAGGGAAATGTCATGAAAAAATTTCTGGGTGGAATTTTTGGATGGATTGTACCAATTGTTTTGATCGGATGTGTTGCGGTGATGTTTGGCTTAATCTTGAGTGTATTGCAACCGTTATGGCCGATCACCACACTCATTTTCGTTGTGGTACTAACTGTCCACACCTTCGAGCGAAAGTTGCTCGGATTTGCCTCAATCTGCGGAATAGTGGTCTATGCGTTATCTTGGCCGATTACTGGCAGATACGGTCAATTAATTGGTTTGGCAGTTTGTGCCACAGGGTTCCTCATTTGGTTCTGGTCGGTCTGCCAATCATTCCAGAGACCGGCTTATGCTAAAACCTGACCTGAGTCTTATTTGTCGCCTAGGGAGCCGTGCTCTCTGGGCGGCTTTCATTTATTTTATTTTTTATTCCGATAATACTTTATTTCTTCCCTGCTTTGATGCGCTCGGGTTCGGTCAGATTTTTTTTGCGCAAGCGGACTGACTTCGGGGTGATTTCCAAGTATTCATCTTCTGCCATTACTTCCAGTCCGCTTTCAATGGTAATAGGTGTTGGCGGTGCCAAATAAATCTTTTCATCGCTACCGCTAGCTCTCATATTGCTGAGCTGTTTGCCTTTGGTTGGGTTGACTGCCATATCGTCGCCTTTGGAAGTGTTGCCGATAACCATACCCTCATAAACTTCAGTAGTTGGTCCGATATATAAAGTGCCTCTGGTTTGGAGGTTGTCTAAAGAGAAAGCTAAAGATTTTCCATTTGCCATAGAAACCATAGAGCCAGTCGGCTTTTTTTGTATTTCTCCAGCATAAGGTCTGAAACCTACAACACGGCTGGAGAAGATGCCTTCGCCTTTAGTGTCAATCACAAATTGATTGCGATAACCCAAAAGACCTCGAGTAGGTCCTTCAAAAATAAATCGCAGGTGGTCATTATGAGATTTGTTGCTTATCATTATGGTGCCTCTTTTACCAAGTTTTTCTATGACTACCCCTTGCATCTCTGCTGGGACATCTATCGTAACTTCTTCAAATGGTTCGCTTTTTACTCCATCTATTTCTTTA
>MHWS01000005.1:0-1197 GCA_001824215.1 Candidatus Zambryskibacteria bacterium RIFCSPLOWO2_12_FULL_39_16
GTCTGGAATAGTGTCTAATTCCGAGCCCTCACTCATCAGAAAAATCTCCACTTGATGATTGGCTTTAAGCGCGGTAATTCCGAGGCGGAAGGTATTCCACGCGTGCTCCGGTTTGTTGGATTGTAAGATAATGCCGAGCTTCATAAGTGTATTTTACTATTCTAAATCGCTTTTGCCAATATTGCATTTTGAGCAAAGCGTTTGCAGATTTTCTAAAACTGTTTCCCCGCCATTTGCCCACGCTTTGATGTGGTCAACATGGAGAATAATACTTGGGTCTGTTGCGGGCGACCTACCGCAGTTTTTACATTTGAAACTATCACGCCTCATCACAATAAAACGCAATCGCCAGTTTATATTTCTTTGAGTTTTGTGCTTTGAAACTGGCTCAACTTGTAAATCTTTAATTCCTTGTTCCGAAGAAATCCCTTCTTCTCTATTTACAAAAGCGACGAAACTTTCCAAAGCTTTTCTCCATGACCCAAAAGTTCTGGCGTAGGGGTTTGGCCCAAATTTTGAAACGCCAAACTGCATATCTCTATGTTTTGGTTGGCGACCTAACTTAGTCCAAACTTCTTCAAGATTTTCAAAAAGTTCTTCTTCTGAAATCCATTTATCTGTTTGTGTTTTTGATCGCCCAAGCCCTGCTTTCTCAATTGCCTTAATCCAGCCACCAAATCTTTTTATAGCAAGATTACTACGGAACTTACCATGTTCGTTATATTGTCTTGTAGTAAGGAAATTTTGTTTTAATTCTGCCGCCGCTCGCTTCATATCAGCGAGTATTTCTTCGTCCGGAATATTGCGATGGAATTCTTCTAATTCAAACTTCATAATTATTTCAATAAATCTTCCATGAAAACGCCGAGTGCTTTGGCGATCTTGGCAATCATTTGAACGCCCGGCTTTGTTACAAAATCGCCCTCAATTTTGGCTAGGGTGGAGTATTTAAGCTCGGCTTTGCGTGCCAAGTCATCTTGGCTTATGCCTTGCTTAGTTCTTAATCTTTTAATGTTTTCACCAATGGTTGCCATAGTATCCAATTTTTGATAGTATAAAAATATGTTATACTTTTATTGTAAGATCATGATAACAAATTTTTTAATTTTCTTCAAGAAAAGCCCGTTTTTGGCCTTACTGAATTCAAAACGGCTTGAAATTTCCCCGAAAAACGGCTGGCGAGCCCGCGTAGCGGGC
>MHWS01000005.1:1218-43881 GCA_001824215.1 Candidatus Zambryskibacteria bacterium RIFCSPLOWO2_12_FULL_39_16
TTTATCAAAGCCTGCCCGCAACAACTTGCGAGTCGGACAGGTTGCAAAAACATTAAAACGGAATAACATTTACATATGCTCGCAAAATACAAAAAAAGAATGAAAAACGGATGATGATATGTTATGATGTGACTTATTATCAATTAATAATATAAATATGAACAAGAAAATTACAATTATTTTAATTATTGTTGTTGTGATACTAGGAGCTTTATTCCTATTCAAAAATAATAGTGTAGCTCCAACAGTGCAAAATGTAGAAGAGACTCCAAGTACAGACAATACAGCACCTGTAACGTCTCCTACTGCGACTATAATAATCGATGCCACAACAAAGAGCACTGTGGTCGTGACTTACACCGACAGCGGATTTTCACCACAAAACATCACAATCAAAAAAGGTGACACGGTTACTTTTGTAAATAAAAGTTCCATAGGTATGTGGGTCGCTTCTGGTCCTCACCCTACTCACACCAATTATCCGGCTTTTGACGAAAAAGCTACAGTTAGCAATGGCGGTAGCTGGAGTTTTACATTTGACCTCGTCGGCAGCTGGGGTTATCACAACCACAAAAACTCTGCCGCTTTTGGTAAGGTGATTATAGAATAGCAAAATATGCAAAATAGGGCTTTTATTTTAATCTTTATCGCTGTGGTCTTTATCCTCGGGGGTCTTCTTTATATTTACAATCCAAACCCAACAGAATACGAAAATCCAAAAGAAAAAGAACCTGCGGTTTGCACAATGGAAGCCAAGCTTTGCTCTGATGGCTCTTATGTCGGCCGCACTGGACCAAATTGTGAATTTACAGCTTGCCCGATACCGCCGGACGCAATATTTGAAGACGGAACGGTAAATGCCAACGGTTCGCAATAGTAATGATAATCAAAACAGATACCCTGCTTGAATCAATTCAAAGACTCTCGCCTTTTCAAAAGAAAGCGCTATCTAAAATGCGGCTCAAAAAAGTCCTAGATATTTTGAGATATTTTCCGTCCAGATATGGGGAATCCGGTTTGGTCAAATCCATAGAATTTTTGATGTCTGGGGAAAATGCGGTGTTATTTGGCAAGATTTCAAAATTAAAAACTGCTAAAACTTGGAAGTCCAGAGTAGCTATATCAACAGCCGAAGTAGAAGACTCCACCGGGAGAATAAAACTCGTTTGGTTCAACCAGCCATATATAGCTAAAATGTTTTCCGAAGGAAATCTAGTGAGGATTGAAGGTCGAGTGAGCCAAAGGCGAACGAAGATTCCGAGCGACAGCGAGGAACAGCTTTATATCTCCAACCCGAAAATTGAAAAAGTTTCTTATATACCCGAAGGTACGAGTGATTCTTTGTTTCCCGGAGAAGAAAATCATAACCTTTCCCCTGTTTATCCGGAGAGCCGAAGTATCTCTTCAAATTGGATTTACCATTGTCTGCAAAAAATATTCTCCGCCCAAGGCGGATCCGCCTCTGGCGGAAAAAACTTCTTGGATACTCTGGAAGATCCGATTCCACAAGAAATTTTAAAAAAATACAGTCTGCCTTCCCTTAAAACAGCTGTAGTTTGGATACATGCTCCAAGAAAAAAAGAGGACGCCGAAATCGCCAGAAAAAGATTTGCCTTTGAAGAGATTTTTTTCATCCAGCTTGATAGACAGAGAGAAAAATATATAGCCCAAAAAGAAAAATCTTTTTCTATCACAAAGAAAAATGAAGAAATGCGAGATTTTATAAAAACTTTCCCTTTCCCATTGACTCTGGCTCAAGAAAAATCCATAGGAGCGATACTTAGCGATTTTAAGACTGGCCACCCGATGTCTCGACTTCTTGAGGGAGATGTTGGCTCTGGTAAGACTGCGGTAGCGGCAACGGTAAGTTTCGCTGCAGTCACCACTGCCCCGCCCAACAGGAAGTTCGGTAATTTACAGGTGGCATACATGGCGCCAACAGAGATTTTGGCCGAGCAGCATTTTGAATCTTTCATAGAATATTTTTCTAAATATAAAATACCAGTAGGGCTAATAACCGGCAGCGGAGCTAAAAAATTCCCATCAAAAACTTCAAAAGATCGTTGGACAAAAATATCCAAACCCCAGCTTTTAAAATGGGTGGAAAACGGCGAGATACCGATCCTCATCGGCACTCACGCCCTTATCCAAAAAACTGTCAGATTCAAAAATTTGGCTCTCATAGTCATAGATGAACAACACAGATTTGGAGTAAAACAGAGAATGCAACTTCGCAGGAAACATGATATCGCCCCCCATCTTTTATCTATGACTGCCACCCCTATCCCCCGTACTCTGGCCCTGACAATATTCGGGGATTTGGACCTTTCTTTGCTTGACGAATTGCCGGCAGGCCGTCAGGTACCAGAGACAAAAATAGTTCTGCCACACCAAAGAGAAGAAACCTATGAAAAAGTGAGAGTAGAACTCCAAAAAGGCAGACAAGTTTTTGTAATATGTCCAAGGATAAATGATCCTGACCCAGATAAAGAAAATGTTATAAACGCCAAATCGGTGAAATCAGAAGTTCTAAGGCTTCAGAAAAAAATCTTCCCCGAATTTAAAGTGGATGCAATTACAGGAAAAATGAAACCTCTGGAAAAAGAAAAGGTAATGAAAGAATTTAAAGATGGAAGAATAAATATTCTTGTAGCTACCTCCGTGGTTGAAGTGGGAGTTAATGTGCCGAATGCTACCGTTATTATTATTGAAAATGCCGAGAGGTTCGGTTTAGCCCAGCTTCATCAGCTGAGAGGCAGGATTTTGCGAAGCTCTCACAAGCCATATTGTTTTGTTTTTGCCGATAGCAAATCTCAAAAAACAATTTCCAGATTAAAATCTTTTACCACCGCCAAAAATGGATTTGAGCTGGCTGAGGCTGATCTAGAGCAGAGGGGCACTGGAGACTTAGCAGGAGCTAAGCAATGGGGCATCTCCGACCTCGCTATGGATGCTCTCAAAAATATAAAAATGGTGGAGGCTGCTCGAGAAGAAGCCCGCTTACTCATTGAACAAGATTTTGATTTAAAAAAATATCCCCTTCTCTCTAAACATTTAAGCCAAAAAACAGCCACTCATATGGAATGAAATTGAAGTTTGTTAAGATTTGTATTATCCTAGAATCATTGCGCGCGTAGCTCAGTTGGTAGTAGCACCGAGCTTATACCTCGGGGGTCGTAGGTTCGAGCCCTACCGCGCGCACAAAAAAGTGAGTTTAAAACTTTAAAATTAGTTACAAGTATCGTCGCCGTTTGGTTGGGTATTATCTTGGGCTCTTGAAGTTCCACTGGAATCAACGCACCAATTATCATCGGCACCTGACACGCTCAAAAGATTTGCGGATACGGCGTAACCCGTTCCAGTAGATACGCATTTTACAGTAACTCCTGATGACATATTATTTGTATAAGTTGCAACTATGTTATCGTCAAAAGCATTATTACAGGAATTTGTAGCCGTACCATAACTACCGTTATTATCATAATAAAGCTCCATCGCAGCTCTAAGGCCGGAAAGTTGGGCTTTGGTTTTTGCATCATTACCTTTATTTCTAGCACTATTAAGAGAGGCAAGTACTATTGAAGAGAGTACCCCTATAATCGCAATGACCACCAATAATTCTATTAGAGTAAAGCCTGATTTAGTCAAAACTCTTACATAAAGATTAGTATCTTTACTCATAGTCTAAGTATAAAACTATAAGCACATCAATCAACTTACACCTGTTGATAAACAATTATGACAAATTTTCTTTTCTTTTGGGTTGGATACCGTTTGCCACAAGTATAGATTCAAATTCATCACGTTCAATAGTCTCTTTATCAATAAGTCTCTTAGCTATTATATCAAGAAGGGGCCTGTGTTCTTTAATGATTATTTCCGCTTTGTCCAAAGCATCTTTCATAATTTTGGAAACTTCCTTGTCTATCAAGGCCCCCACTTGTTCAGAGTATTCTTTCTCATTTATTCCTCTACCAAAAAGAGTCTTGCCTCCAACACCTTCAAGAGCCACCGGCCCCAGATTTTCAGACATGCCATATTTGGTCACCATATCCCGAGCCAAAGCGGTAGAAACTTGTAGATCGTTTGACGGACCAGTGGTAATATCACCATAAATATTTTTTTCCACTACGTAACCAGCTAGAGCAACGGTAATATCGTCCAAAAATTCTTTTTTGGACTGGAGTTTCTTCTCCTCAATAGGAAGTTTAAACACATAACCGAGAGCTCGCCCACGAGAAATTATGGAAATCTTATGGACAGGGTCAGCATATGGGAGCACAGAAGCTGCAACAGCGTGGCCAGCCTCATGATAAGCAGTCATTTCTTTTTCTTTTCTAGATAAGATGTGGCTTTTACGCTCCGGACCCATCATCACTTTTTCTATGGAGCGAATCAAGTCAAATTGAGAAACTTTTTTTCTGTTTTCTCTAGCCGCTAAAATAGCTGCTTCGTTCATAAGTGAATACAAATCGGCTCCGGAAAATCCGGGAGTACGTTCAGCGATAACAATCAAATTAACATCTTCAGCAAAAGGCTTCTCTTTTGAATGTATTTTCAAAATTTCTTCCCTATCATTACGGTCAGGTAAATCAATAGTCACTCGGCGATCAAATCTGCCAGGACGAAGAAGGGCTGGGTCTAAGACATCGGGTCTGTTTGTAGCGGCTATTATTATCACTTTTTCGGTTGGTTCAAAACCATCCATTTCAACCAAAATCTGATTTAAAGTTTGTTCTCTTTCATCATTGCCACCGCCCAAACCGCCACCTCTTACTCTGCCTACTGCATCAATTTCATCCATAAAAATAATCGCCGGAGCGGTTTTCTTTGCCATTTGGAAAAGATCTCTGACTCTGGAAGCACCGACACCGACAAACATCTCAACGAATTCAGATCCAGAAATAGAGAAAAAGGCGACCCCAGCTTCCCCTGCCACCGCTCTGGCTAAAAGCGTTTTGCCGGTACCGGGAGCACCCATTAAAAGTATCCCCTTGGGAATCCTGGCTCCAATTTCAAAAAACTTTTTTGGATTTTTAAGAAAATCTACTATTTCAGAAAGTTCTTCTTTAGCTTCTTTACATCCAGCCACGTCTTTAAAAGTTACCCTCTGTTTGGTATCGTCCGGCTCCGTCAGTCTCGCTCGCGATTGGCCAAAGGAGAAAGCCTGCATACCCGCCCCTTTTATCTGGCGGCTCATAATCCAAATGAAAACTGCTATGAAAAGAACTGGAAATAATATAGGAGAAAGATTAATCAGCCAATAAAGAAACCCTGTCTCTTGATTGACACTTACTTTTACTTTATCGAGTTGGTCAGCAGTGACACCATAGGCAGCTAAAGTATCGGTAAAACTTGCACTATCCTCCTTCTTTGAAGTCTTGATTATACCGTCTTGGAAAGTGGCATCTATTGAACTATTGGTAACTCTTATTTCCTTTATTTGACCAGCTTTCACTGACAGGGCCAAATCAGAAATGCTTATTTCTTCTTTACTTTTGTTACTGGAGATTAGAGAATAAATTGAAACTACAAAAAACAAAACCAGAACACCTATCACAAAATTGCCAAAAAAAGAATTCTTCATCCCCCTGCCTGGAATTTTATCTAAAAAGACTTTTTTTGGACTATCTTTTTTGTTTTGTTTTGGTTTTGGCATATTAATCTGATTTGCCGAGTTAAAACAAAATTCAAAAGTTGGTTCTACCCCGCAAGAGGCGACCCGAGGACTTTTGCAATTTTGATTTTAATGAGGCAATGATAACATAAAAATGATAAAATTACGAGTATGTCGCTAATTCAGAATAAAAAAGCATATTTTAACTATGAAATCCTTGATAAAATCGAGGCTGGTATTGAATTACTAGGTTTTGAAGTAAAGTCCTTAAAAAAAGGACAGGGTTCTTTGGAAGGCTCTCACGTCATAGTACGGGGAAACGAAGCATTTGTCGTCAATATGCAGATTCCTCCATATCAGCCGGCAAATACCCCAAAAGATTACGATACTACACGAAATCGTCGCCTACTTTTAACCAAAAAGGAAATAGAGAGCTTATCAAAATCAGAAAACCAAAAAGGATTGACAATAATACCTATTTCGGTGTATAATAAAGGTAGAAAACTTAAATTAGAAGTCGCTATCGTTCGCGGCAAGAAAAAATATGATAAACGCGAAAGTATCAAAAAGCGTGATGTGGAGCGCGATATCCGAAGAACTTTGAAAAATGAATAGTTGTCTGCCAAAAATTCCCCCATTGAATAGAATATGAAAAACACCATTCAGTGGGGGGATGATCGGCCTAGACAATAAGATATATTTGCAAAATGCAAGAGAGAGCCGTAGTGACTCTTAAATCCGCTATAAAAGATAACTGTAAACAAAGTTGTCGCAAAAGCTCAGTCCGTTGTATCTCCATATTTTGGAGCCAATGACTTCGCTTTCGCTTACGTTAGAACTTAAAAGCTAACCTGAGCGACGTCAAATTCTCTAACGTCTCATAGGAGAAATTTGGTGTAATAAACTGAGACTCTGAGAAACAGCCGCTTCGCTGTTTCTCGAAATGTAGAAGCTCGATGTTTTAAGATTTTGTTTGTTCCTCACTTAAAACATTTAAACAATCAAAACAAACTACCTCTTGTAGAAATTTTTCAAATCTCTTGTTGCATGCGAGTTCGATTCTCGCCATCTCCACAAATTTAATTTACCAAACACGTCCTGCCATCGCGGTTGAGGGAGACTTTGTGTTCAATTATTTTGATATTTCCATTTTTAATATACATTTCCAAAACTAATCCAGTAGAAACATCACTATTCCAATACTGGTCAAATATGAAGTTGCCGAGAGAATAATAAACTGTTGCTTGCGGTGAGCCTGTCGAATCCGTCCCCTCTTGTCCTGAGTTTGTCGAAGGAATTTTTTCGGAAGGTAAAACGATGTGGGGATGAGAACCTACAATGAAAGATGCGCCGCTTTTTGCAAAAAGAGCGGCTGTATTTTTGATGCGGGCCGGAACATCCGAATATTCATCTCCCCAATGAGCATAAACGAAAACAGTCTGCCCATTTTTCTTTTCATCGGATATTTTTTGAACTACTTTTTTAGAAGAGTCTCCTCCAAATTCGTTATAAGAAATAAAAGAAACGTTTGTCCCGCCCATGTTAGTGCGATAAATTGGTTCACCCACCTCGTCGTCGGGCAGATCTCCACTTAACCCTCCGAAATAATTAACGTCGGCTTCACTTAGATATTTTATTGTTGAGGCAATTCCCTCTTGTCCGAAATTACCTATATGATTATTGCCCAGATTAACTAATCTTATATTGTTGTCTGCCAAAAGTTTTGCGGTATTGGTCGGAAATGTGAAAGTGTAATTACCGTCTCCACCTGGTTTAGTAAGCATACTAATTGAAGCATTTTCTGTAATCGGTCCCTCCAAATTTCCAACTACCAAATCTGAGTCTTTCAAAAAATTATTAATGCATGAAAAAACAAAATCGCCGCCTTTGACATAACTTACCTCTCTTATATAGCGGTCAAAAAACATATCTCCGACAAATAAAATTTTAGCTCCTCTATTTTCATATAAAAAGAAAGCTCCAAATAAAATTACTGCGACAAAAATAAGTATATGGGTTTTCTTCATCAAGATAATTATAATACAAAATCTGATATTTAAGTTTTTAGTAAAAAGTTAAGACCCGCCATGTCCTCTAGGACTGGCGGGTCTGAGTGAAAGAGCTATTGGAACAATTATTGTGCCGTGGCTTTGAGCCAAATTCTTATTTGGCCAAGTCTCGAATCGCTCGATCCAAGACTATTGTCACGGGGATTGACCGTATGAATATCGGTCCGGGAAATAAATGAGCCAATATAGCCTGATGGTTGAAAGAACTGTTTAAACGGTAAAGTGTCTCCGGGGTGCATCGTGACTACTTTGCACTGCAAGTTGCTGGGGCAATTTGTCCATGCGGGATCTTGAAAGTCGACGGGTCTAAAAAACCCAAAACCACCACCACTTTGACCAAATGACCAAGCAAACTGTAAAGCAAGGTTGGTTGTTCCATCATTGCGCAGGGTGATGGTCTGATTAACTTCTGCCCCACCCACACTGACCTGTGCAAAAGAAACATCGAGATCCATAAGCGGACCATGGTAACGTGAAAAATTCACACCATCAGTGCTAATGCTTAAGATAGGATGCTCCGTTTGCGGAAATGGGCGCAAGGAGATGGTTGGGTCACCGAATAACTCTTCGGACCATGTTGGCGCCATCTCAATATCCGCGAAAGTAGCGCCATCTGCGAGCATATGATAATTCCTCCCTACCATATCTCCTTCGTAGCTGTCACCAATGCCCATGATAGGAGTAAACGCGTGGACGAGTAGCGTATCGCCTCCAAAAAGGGCGGCACCAGCGAAGTAGTCGGGGGAAAAAAAGTTGCCTGTACTGCAGTTAACCAGATTGATCACCCGCGCGTGGTTGGGGAGGTTAAGTAAATTATCTGAGGAGAGTGTTACCGTGTCGTTGGAGTAAAAGGTACCCACAACCCCAGCCCCCTCCATAGTGATAAAAGTTGACGCTCCATGCGTATTAAGCGTCACAAATTCAGCCCCCTCCGCCAACAGATTTTTAAAATCTTGCAGACGGCTTAGGGCAGTGTCATCTACCGATTCGTAGTTTATGACGTAACTAATATCATCTGGATGGTATAGGTTATTTGTGACCCAATATTGCGTATGGTCCTCTTCTACTGAACCACCAAACCATCCTCCCCGAACATATCCGTATTTTTTCAAGTTGGGGCTTGTATGGCGTGTATTCAGATCCTTTTGAATAAACGCCAATACTTGGTCCGGTGTGCCATAGATACGAGATGACCACGCAGATTTATTACATGCGGAGTCGGACGATATTGAGCCATCCGGCAAATTGGTGAGACTACCATCACCTGCGACCGTATATAGGCTGCAATTTGGAACCCTATAAGACCAGTCTGTTGGAGTGGGTAATCCATCTTGGAGAAACCATGCTGCCGGCACTTGGCCGATGAGCATAACCCCCCAGAGGTGGTCTACATTCTGCAATGCGGCACGCACACCGAGGACATCCGCGGGACTAGGAATGATCGTAGTCGACACGACAGGATCATTGACGCCAGCTTTTGCCGCATAGTCGCCGGAAATAGTTTGAGCAAGTTTTGCCACAAGACCATTTGTATCTACAGCGGTTACTTTAGGGTCCACTACCATGGCAATCATTCGCGGTGCAGCCATTACATCAACCATGGGTAGTCCTGTGACAGTTACAGTTGCACTACCATTTTTGTTTGTGTCTTGAACCGAGGTAGCCGTCACAGTCACAGTTCCAGTAGTGCTAGAAGCCGTGAACAGACCTGATGAATTTATGGAGCCTATGCTAGTGATCCAATTTATGGACGAACTGTAGTTGCCTGTTCCCACCACTGCCGCCATACATTGCGAGGTCTGCCCAACCTGCAGTGAGGTTGGGTCGCAGACAACAGAAATCGACGTTATGGTGGGTGCGATAGGTGAGGTGTTCCCCCCACCGCCTGAACCACTTCCTCCACCTAAACCGCTTCCGCCGCCTGAACCACTACTCCCGCCTGAACCACTTCCTCCGCAACCATTGGAAACAATATAAACCATTAGTAAAATCAGAAAAATAGAGCGTAGTCTTCGGATCATACCCCTTCCTCCTATGCCAAAGAACGTATGCAGGATCGCAAAACCCTACATCTGAATACAATATACGCTTATAGTCTAAAGATTCAATACTTCTGTTGTTTGGGGCGATAAGATATGGCTTCAAGGATATGGCTAACAGAGATTTCGGGAGAAGAGTTGAGGTCGGCGATAGTGCGAGCCAGTTTTATTATTTTGTGATATGAACGGGCGGAAAGGTCCAAAGTTTTGGCTGATTTATTTAAAATCTCTTTGACTTCATCGGAGATTTTTAAAATAATGGTGATGTCGCGAGCACTCATCTCGGAGTTGGTGCTTATTTTCCTTCCAGCATCTCTAAATCTTTTTCCTTGAATCCCTCTTGCTTTGATTATCCTCTCTCTGGCTGGGACACTTTCGCTTTTACCCGCTTTTTCGGTCAGCTTTTCGTGATCCACTTTGGAGACTTCTGTCCAAATATCAATGCGGTCAATAATAGGCCCTGAAATTTTTCTTTTATACCTTTCAATCTGCAAAGGCGCGCAGGTACATGGTTTACCTTTAATGCCAAAGTTGCCACAAGGGCAAGGATTCATGGCGGCTACAAGTATGAAATGCGCTGGAAATTTGACGGTGCCGCGAGCGCGCGAAACTGAAACTACTCTTTCTTCCAACGGTTCACGCATTGACTCTATCGCTTTGTTTTCAAACTCCGGAAATTCGTCAAGAAACAATACTCCTTTGTGGGCTAAAGTAACCTCCCCAGGCCTTGGATTGCTCCCACCACCGATGATGGCGACATGAGAAGCGGTATGATGTGGAGAACGAAAGGGTCTTTCGGCAACCAATGTGTCATTCAAAGCTCCGGTCATAGAATGTATTTCAGTCACTTCTAAAACTTCATCAAAAGAAAGAGGAGGTAAGATCCCTGAAAGAGCCTTGGCTAACATGGTTTTACCTGTCCCGGGTGGACCATAAAGAGCTATATTGTGTCCGCCAGCTGCAGCAATTTCAAGCGCTCTCTTAGCCCCCTCTTGGCCTTTGATATCGGATAAATCAAGAGAAATCTCATCTAAATTTTTTATTTCTTTTTTCTTTTCTGGTTTTAATTTTTGATTCAAATCGGTATCATGGGAAATATGATTTATTATTTCCAATAAAGTTTGTGCCCCGAAAATAGAAACACCATCTACTAAAGTAGCTTCAGGGGCATTTTCAATAGGCAAATATATTTCTCTAAATCCTTTTTCTTTTGCTTTTCTGGCAAAAGCCAAAGCGCCTTTGACCGGCCTCAATCGGCCATCCAAAGAAAGTTCTCCTAAAAATATTTTGCCTTTGGAATCAAAAAGAATATCGCCGCTAGCCAAAAGATATGAGAGAGCAATGGCTACATCGAGGCCTGAGCCTTCTTTTTTAATTTCTGCCGGAGCCAGTGAAATAATCACTTTGTGATTTTTTGATTTTGGGGATTCAAAACCGCTGTTTTTGACGGCCGCGCTGATCCTGTCTTTTGCTTCTTCCACAGCTTTATCTCCCAATCCAACTATAGAAAAAGAATTGAGGCCTCTCGAAAGGTCTGCCTCTACATCAACAATATAAGGTTTGAGAAGAAAAGCTTGGGCGCTATGAACCTTGGCGTAAGACATACTTTCTTATACCTCATTTCATATGCTTTTTGCAAGTGCGGGCAGCTTGGTTAGCGATTAAACGATCTTCTTCTATAGGTTCTCCAGCAACTTCACAAATACCGTAAGTTCCATTTTCAATTTTTACTAAAGCGTCTTTTATATCGTTATATCTGATTTCTAATTCTTTAAGAACCGCCGTATTCCCCTCAAACTCTTCCATTTTATCTGCCGTTTCGCTTGAATCGGCGCTATCAGTATCAAAATCAGCCGGTTCCGCTTCCCAATCGAGCTTATTATCAGGATTTTTTCTGCCAACGCTATTTAGTTCTTTCTCAACTAAAGAAAGCTCCTCTCCCAATTTGCCCTTAAAATAATTTATATCTATATCATTTCTCATGATTCCCATTTTAACATAATGAGACTATCTGACAATCGAGCGAGAAGCATAAATAGTATATATGTCTCCTATGGATGAAAGACTGCTGGTAATCAAAATAGTATTTTTATCAAGGAAAGTATAGGCGATTTTTGCTTGGTTTTTTTGGTTTATTAAGGCCCTAGTATCTTTGTTTTTAACAATCATATCTTTCCAAATGAAAGAGTCCAGTTTCATTGGTATTTTAACGCTTAGGGTAGTAGATGCAGTACTGGAAGTAGTGGTGGCAGTACTAGTGGCTGTGCTGGTAGGAATATTTGCCGTAGTATTAGCAACAACAAAAGAGTCAGTCCTCGCATTCATGAAAGACAGATCTTTTTCCATATTGCTCTCCCAATCAAGCATGCCAGAAAAAGCGCGACCAAAATCACTTATGGTAATCACAAGAAAATATGAAATTTGGTTATTTTGAAACATTATTCCAACAGCATATTTTTCTTTGATAGTCCTCTCTAAAGTGGCCGGCAGTGATATCCCTAAAAAACCAAAGAAGTCTTTGGTTGTTTGAAACGAGAGACTATTTTTATCTGATATTTTCAGAATGCTTGCGCCATTTGATGGGGACAGTTTAGCAAGTTCTGAATCAAAGTTTTCTTTTGTTATATTGGTCAAGGTAATTAAATTGTTGTATGGGATAACTTTTTCTTCAACAGCCACTTCACTCATCGGCTCTTTTTTCAAAGCATTAAAAATATAAAAAGAAACCGCTACCCCGCTAGCCAAAAGAACCAGACTCAAAGTGGCTATGATTAAGTTCTTTTGGAAACCTTCTTTTTTTGATTTTACAACCGGTCTAAGTTTCTCTTCTTCTTTTTCTATTCTTTCCTTTTTTTCTTTTGCTTTTACAGTGATAGAAACCACCGATTCGTTTTTTTCCTTTATAAATTCAGCCATATCGCCCTGATAGGTGCGCAAAGAAGGAAGCTTCTGCTGATTATGCAAAGTATCAATTATCTTTCCAAACTTGTCAGGGTTACCTCCCTTTTTTTCTTCGTCCATTTTTTATATTATACTATTTTCTTTTGATGAAATTTGGATTTGCATCTTTAATCGAGAGTTTTAATCTGCCTTTATCATCTATGCCTTTTATAAGTATCGGCACTTTCATTCCAATTTTCAAGTAATTTTCGGTTTTTTCAATTCGGAAAGATGCAATCTCGGAAACATGAACCAATCCGTCACTTTTTGGACCAAGTTTTACTATGACCCCAAAATCTGCCACCCTGACTACTTCTCCAAAAACTCTGTCGCCCTCTTTGTATTCTTTAACGATTTCCTCAATTGAAGTTTTGGCTTTTTCCGCTCCAACAGCTCCTCCTGTTATGTAAATTGTACCATCTTCTTCTATATCAATCTCTGCCCCGGTGTTATCTTTAATTTCTTTTATGATTTTGCCTCCAGTGCCGATGACCATCCCAATTTGGTCTGGACGGATTTTGATAGAGATTATTCTTGGCGCTCTAGACGATAATTCTTTTCTCGGTTCTTTTATTTCAGCTTCTATCACATCCAATATTTTCATTCTGGCCGCTTTAGCTTTTTCAAACGCTTCTTTAAGAATAAGCAAAGGAATGCCTGATATCTTGACATCCATTTGCACTGCCGTAACCCCATCTTTGGTGCCAGCCACTTTGAAATCCATGTCGCCATGTTCGTCTTCCGGGCCCTGAATGTCGGTCAAAATTTTATACTTAAAATTTTGACCCTGAGCGGAGTCGAAGGGTTTTTCCTTATTGATGCTTAACATAAGTCCCGAAGCAATACCCGCAACCGGTTTTTTTATAGGCACGCCAGCATCCATAAGGGCCAAGGTTGAAGCGCAGACCGAGCCCATGGAAGTGGACCCGTTTGATGCCAGAGCTTCTGATACAATACGAATGGTATAAGGGAAAATATCTTTATCCGGAATTATGGGTAAAAGGGCTTTTTCTGCTAAAGCTCCGTGACCGATCATTCTCCTGTTCATTCCTCCCACTCTGCCAACTTCACCAACCGAAAAAGGAGGAAAATTATAATGATGCATAAATCTTTTATCTGTATGACTTTCCATGCCGTCTATCACTTGGGAGTCTCCGGGAGCGCCAAGAGTTAGAGCCGAAAGTATATGAGTGCCACCGCGATAAAATATACCAGAACCATGAAGAATACTGGAAAGGCCCCCTGCTTTGGCAAATAAGCCTCTCAAATCATCGAAACCTCTGCCGTCTATACGCTTATTTTCTTCAATAGAAATTTTATGGACAAAATCGTTTATAGCTTCGTGAAAAAGTTTTTTAGCAATTTTTTGGTCCGCTTCAGGCATATTTTCATTCAAATATTTAAACCATTCGTCCTCCAGAGCATAAATCTTATGTTTGCCCACCTCACCCATTAAGCCCTCCATTTTTGTCAAAACTTCCACATCGAAAGCTTTTTGCAAATCTTTTGGCACTTCTGTTTTTTTCACTTCCATTTTTTTCTTACCTAATTCTCCAATTATTTTTTCCTGAAATTTCTGAATTTTTTGGAGTTCCTCTTTGGCTTTATCCAAAGCTTTCATCAGAGTCTCCTCAGAAGCTTCATCTGCTCCAACTTCAATCATGTTTATGGTGCCATCTTTACCACAAGCAATAAGATCCAACTCATATTCACTGATTCCCAGAGTCGGTGGACTGGAAAGAGGATTCCTCATTTCATAAGAAGGGTTAACTAAAAATTCTTCCTTGTCCTTTAATTTTCCTATTCTTACAGCCGAAACCGGACCATTCCATGGGATATCTGATATGCCGAGTGCCAAGGAAGAAGCAATTACCCCCAAAATATCTGGATCGTATTTATCCAAAGAAAGCACGGTAACAACCACCTGAATTTCATTGCGCAGATTGCTGTCAAAAAGAGGTCTTATGGTTCGGTCTACAATCCTACCGGAAAGTATAGCTTCGTCCGATGGTCTTCCTTCCCTCCTTAAAAATCTGGAGCCCAAAATTTGCCCGGAAGCATAGAAGCGTTCCTCATATTCAACCGAGAGAGGAAAATATTCCAAATCTTTTTCTCCTTTTGACATCACTGCTGTTGCAAGAACTGTCGTATCTCCTAACCGCAGAAGCACCGAGCCATGGGCATTTTCTGCCAAATCGGTAAATTCGGCAGTTAATTTCTCACCACCAATCTCCATCTCATATTTTTTTGATTTCATAACACACGTAATATAACACGAAAACCGCTCCACTTAAAAGAGGAGTTATTCCGACCAACGAGGAACAAAATGAAAATCTATTTTCATTTTATCCGAGTGCCGTCGGAACAAAGTGCGCAGCACTTTATTTCCTTGCTTCAACTATAGAGAGAGCGACATTGGCAGGTACAATAGTGTAGTGATCAAATTCGATGTTGGCGGAGCCGCGGCCTTCGGTCATCGAACGCAAAGTAGTGACATAACCGAAAAGCTCTGACAGAGGCACCTTGGCTTTGACAACTTTATTTCCCGCTCTGTCATCCATACCTTCAATAAGGCCTCGCTTGGAAGAAAGATGCCCGGTGACATCACCCATGAATTTTTCTGGGACGACAACTTCAACTTTCATAATAGGCTCTAAAATAACCGGTTTGGCTTTTTTAGCTGCTTCCTGGAAAGCTTGAGAGGCGGCGATTTTGTAAGCGATTTCGGAAGAGTCAACATCATGATATGAGCCAAAAGTAAGTTCGCAGGAAATATTTACCATTTTATATCCGGCTACAATACCTCGCTCCATTGCTTCCTTCACTCCTTTTTCAACGGCCGGGATAAATTCCTGAGGGATAACACCTCCCTTGATGGAATCGATAAACTCAAATCCTTCTTCGCGATGGACATTTTTTTGTTTCTTTTTATTTTCCACTACCGCTTCCAAAGGTTTTAGATTGAGTTTGACGTGACCATATTGACCTTTGCCTCCGGTTTGTTTGATATATTTGGTTTCCGCTTCAGCCGTGCCGGTAATTGTTTCTTTGTAAGCGACCTGCGGAGCGCCGACATTTGCTTCAACATTAAATTCTCTTTTCATCCTATCAACGATAATATCCAAATGAAGTTCACCCATACCTGAAATAACAGTCTCTCCTGTTTCCGAATCGGCCTTAATCTTAAATGTCGGGTCCTCGTCTGACAAGCGGTGCAGAGCCATACCCATCCTTTCTTGGTCTCCTTTGGTTTTTGGTTCAATTCGGAGAGAAATGACCGGCTCAGGGAAAATGATAGTTTCCAAAATGATAGGATTGTCTTCGTCACAAAATGTATGAGAAGTTTTGGCGCTCTTAAGTCCAACTGCGGCAGCGATTTCTCCGGAAAAAACTTTTTTGACTTCTTCTCTTTTGTCCGCTTGCAGTCTTACTATGCGACCCAGCCTTTCTTTGTCCCCAGTGGTTGCATTATAAATATAAGATCCAGATTCAATGGTACCAGAGTAAACTCTAAAAAATGTAAGCTGGCCGACAAATGGATCGGCTTGGAGCTTGAATGCCAAAGCAGAAAAAGGTTCTGCATCGCTTGGATGTCTTTCTATTTCTTCTCCAGTTATTGGATTAATACCTTTTATAGCTGGTATATCCAAAGGTGACGGCAAGTAGTCAACTACAGCATCCAAAACAAGTTGAACTCCTTTATTTTTCAGAGCCGAGCCGCAAAATACAGGAAAAATCTTGTTTTCAATAACCGCTTTTCTTAAAATTTTCTTTAAGTCAGAAATTGGCACTTCTTCTCCTTCCAAGTATTTATGCATTGCAGCATCATCATTTTCTACGATTCTTTCTATAAGTTCCCCCCTAAATTTTAAAGCGGATGCTTTAAAATTTTCTGGTATTTCCATCTCAACAACATCGCCGCCAAGTTGTCCTTCAAATTTGTAAGCTTTCATCTTTAGCAAATCGATTTCTCCTTCATGCTTTTCTTCCTCTCCTATCGGTATTTGCATTCTAACAGCTTTCTTTGAAAGTCTTTCCAAAATTGATTGGTATGATTTTTCAAAATTAGCGCCAGTCCTATCCAATTTATTTATAAAGCAAAGGCGAGGTACAGCTGCTTCTTCGGCATATCGCCAGTTGGTTTCAGATTGAGGTTCAACACCGGCCACTCCGTCAAAAACAATCACAGCACCGTCCAAAACACGCATTGATCTTTTTACTTCGGCTGTAAAGTCAATATGTCCGGGAGTATCTATAATATTAAAACGATATTTGTTTTCTTTATTTATTCTCTCTTCTTTAGTTAGATATGTCGGTGCCCAAAAACAAGTGATAGCGGCAGCGGTGATAGTAATACCTCGTTCTCTCTCCTGTTCCATCCAGTCAGTAGTAGTCTCCCCTTCATGAACTTCACCAATTTTGTGCTGACTACCGGTGTAATACAAAATACGCTCGCTCGTTGTGGTCTTACCAGCGTCGATATGGGCTATGATTCCAAAGTTTCTGACTCTCTCTAACGGATAATCGCGGTTCATAAATTAAATATAAAAACACTACAAATAAAAAATCCCCTGAGGAACATTGAAAATATACACTAATTGAGGATAAATTGCAAAATTAGCGCTAAAGAGGTGAAAAAAATTGTTGAGTGGAGCGCCAATCTCGGAGTCTAGACCCCGCCCATAAATAAAGCGTTTGTAACTTGCAATCGATATGAAGCTGGTTGATAATATGTGGCGGGTTGAAAGACAACTGTTCCGTACAAAACTAGATATTCATTCAGGTAACTATTCATGGTCACAGGAAGGTTCGGTGATCCATTTGGTGTAGTAGAAATCTCAAGCGGTACCCATGCATTAACAGCAAATTCATCAGTGTCGTCAGTTATGAAAAAAGCTGGATTAAGAAAATAATTTCCCTTATTGATGAGTTTGCCTGATACCTGAACTTTTTTGGAAACATAGGCAGATGGGTTTGCGACGAGATCATGAACCGTAACGGGCAATGTAACTGCGGTGGAATTAGTTGATATTGGTATACCTGTTGAAGTAGCGCCAGATACCGGAGGGTTTGTGGATAAAGAATTTTGAGTAGAAGTCATAGAATTCTGGGTATTTGTGCCGAGCACTTGTGTCGCCAGTGAAATAGCTTGTGTAGCTATCGAAATAGCTTGCTGCCGCATTGTGTCACTAATAGTGGCAGTGTTTGCCTGAACAGACATAAGCAAAGCGAGCGCTAGTTGCAGAACCGAGCTTGCGAATGAAATCATAATAATTTGTATTAAATTTTATTAATTAATAACCAATAACAGTTATTAATTATATAGCAAAAAAAGCAAACTACCAAGCGAAGTGAGCAAAGGCTTTGTTGGCTTCGGCCATTTTGTGGACGTTTTCGCGTTTCTTGATAGCCTCCCCTTCATTTTTGCTGGCAAGGATAATTTCTTCTGAAAGTTTTTCGGCCATCGGTTTACCCTTTTTTGCCTTGGCGGCTTCAATTATCCATTTCATTGAAAGATAGGTCCTTCTTTCCGGTCTAACTTCTCTTGGAACCTGATAGTTTGCTCCACCAACCCTGCGAGAACGAACTTCCATAGTCGGTCCGGTATTTTTAAGAGCAGCGTCAAATATTTCCATTGGACTTTCTACTTTGGTCTTTTCTTTTATCAAATCAAAGGCGGTATAAACTATCTTTCTGGCTGTGTTTTTCTTACCCCTCTGCATCACATAATTTATAAACTTCTCTACTTTTTGAGAATTAAAAATTATATCTGGCTTTGGTATATTTCTGTTTTTGACAGCTCCTCTCATATTTTATTTCGCACTCTTAGGTTTTTTAACACCATAACTTGATCTAGAAGTCATTCTCTTGTCTACTCCTCCGGCATCAAGTCTGCCTCTGACTATGGTGTATCGCACCCCGATATCTTTTACCCTGCCACCGCGAAGCATCACTACGGAATGTTCCTGCAAATTGTGTCCAATACCAGGGATGTAAGCTGTCACCTCCATACCGTTAGTCAAACGAACTCTAGCGATTTTTCTGATAGCTGAGTTTGGTTTTCTTGGGGTTTTGGTAGTTACTTTGGTGCAAACACCACGTTTAAAGGGAGAAGGGTAATAAACCGGTCTGTTTTTAATAGTATTAAAGCCACGCGCCAAAGCCACCGCTTTTGATTTAGAGCGCAAAATTTTTCTTTTTTTCCTTTTTAACTGATTGATTGTCGGCATAGAATAAAATCAGCCAATTTGGCTGAAGTACTAATATAATATATCACACACAAAAATGCAAACGGGTTTCTCTACTCTACAAATTAATTATTCCTAAGCATCGTCTTCACTTTTTCAACCACATCATCCATACTCTCATTTGTTTTTATAAGGTATGCCAAACTATTATCTTCAACTGCTCGCGCAATGGCCTCGGTATTTTCAATTACAGTAAGCATTATGACTTTTGCTCCTTTGCCCCATTCATCTTCTCTTAATTTCTTAAGCATTTCCCATCCGTTTAATATAGGCATTATAATATCAAGTAATATGACATCAGGATGTGTTTTAAGAGCTTTTTCCAATCCTTCTTCGCCATTAGACGCGCCGATCGCATAAAAGCCGGACATATTCAACTTATCGATCAACACAGTTCTCAAATTATCATCATCATCAACTACAAGAACATTTTTTTTATCTGTTTTTTCCATATGTATAGTTTAGTCTCTAAAGTTTAATTGTAAAGGTGCTACCTTTATTTTCTTCAGATATAAAAGAGATACTGCCACCCATTGTCTCCACGATTGATTTTACCAGATAAAGACCTAAACCGGTACCTTGAATACCTTTCAAATCGTGTACATTTCTCGCTCGAAACATCTTAGTGAATATTTTATCTTGCTCGCTTTTTGGGATACCAATCCCTGTGTCAGAAACAATGATAGATTTGCCCGTGAAAGAATCTTTAAAACTTATCGTGACAACGCCATCCGTTGGTGTATATTTTACCGCATTGGACACAAGGTTTTGTATTACTATGCGCAATAGTTTTGGATCACTCCGTATATTTTTCAAATTATCGTTGTATTGCTTGTTGATACTTAACTTTTTTTCTTCAATTTGAGATGAAAGTTCAACCAATACGCTTTCGGTAATCTCAATGACGTTGGTTGATTTTGATTCGACTTTGATAGAACCAATTTCAACTCTTGAGACATTTAAGAGAGCATCTATAAGGTCGATCATTTCTTCGTTTACTTTGAATACTATATTTAGATAATCTTTCTGTTTTATGGAAAGTTCTCCCAGATTACCAGATAGCAACATGTCTATATACCATTTGACAGTAGAGACCGGTGTCTTTAGTTGATGTGAAGCGAGGGATACGAATTCTGTTTTGGCTTGGTCTAACTGTTTTTGTTCGGTTATATCAAAAATAGTAGCCAATCCTGTGCGTCCAGAACCCCCAAACGCCTCCATTTCAAAAACAGACAAGAGTACCCACTTTACGGAACCATCTTTGATAATCATTCGCATTTCTTCCCTATTAATAGGCACTTTTGATTTGTAATACTGAAAAAATCTTTCTGTTTTATCCAAATCTTCTTTGGACCCATAAGAGAACAAATTTTTACCTTCAATTTCTTTCAAAACTCCTCCAAAGAAACGCAAAGCCGCCTTGTTTGGGTTACATATTTCTCCTTTATCATTTAAGGTGACATATGGTACAGGGGCTCCATCATAGATTTTTACAAATTGCTCCCGTGACGCATCAAGAGATTCGGTAGCTTTTAGGATCATAAGTTCCGCCCGGGTGCGCAATGTCAATAACAAATAAATAATAAACGATATAAGAACGCAAATTACAATAAGTGAGGTATAGACAACAAAAAATTGAATCTCCTCGAGTGATAATCCGGTACTAAAATATCTGTAGGGATTTATCAAAACGTCTTTAATCAGAGAGAACGAAACAAGAACAATACCAAGGAGAACAATAAGTATGGTTGATGAGATGGTTATATGTTCAGTCAAAATAAGACTTTTTCGCATAATGTACTCTAAAACACCGATTGATTAACCAAAAAAGTAAATACCCAATATATTATTGGTGTTAAAAAATGCCAGAAAAAAAATATGAATATTAAAATAAAAATGAATCCGGATATTTCAAAAGATTGCCGCAAATTTTGCCATTTGTAAGGTAAAATAGCGAAAAGTATCTTAGAGCCATCAAGAGGTGGGATGGGCACTAGATTGAATACAGCCAAAGTAATATTTATAAAAACAACATATTCAGCAAGACTTAAAAAAGTCTGACTCATTAACGTTTGTCCGGTAAATCTTATAACAAGCCCAAAAATAATAGCCAAAGCAATGTTTGAAAGAGGTCCGGCTATGGCGACCAAAGCTTCTCCCCATTTTTGATTTCTTAAATTGTAAGGATTAAAAGGCACTGGCTTAGCCCAGCCAATAATAAAACCTCCAACAAAATATCCTAAAAGCGGCACTAAAAACGAGCCGATGGGGTCAAGATGAGAAATAGGATTGAGGGTCAAGCGGCCTTGATATTTGGCAGTCGGGTCGCCTAAAGCCAAGGCAGCATAGCCATGTGAGACCTCATGAATAACCACTGACATTACCAGAATCGCGATTACAAAGATAAATTCCATGGCCATATTTTAACATATTTGATTAATAATTTTAATATGATAGTATTGTAGCCGCTATGGCAAAAATTTGTGCAATAACAGGAAAATCATCCCAAATGGGCGGCTCTTATTCAAACAGGACTAGAGCTACTCAATTCAATCCTTGCGGCAACTCAAGGAAGTTTGCTAATTTGCAGAAAAAGAAAATTTTTGTGGCGGAACTCAACAAATCTTTCAATTTGGTTATTTCCACTACAGCCATCAAAACTATCCAAAAAAATGGCGCTTACGCTACTCTAAAGAAAGCCGGTATAATATAAAAAAGTAAAATTTTGTGTTTCTGTTTTTATTTTAATTTCAAATTAGTACCATCGCTTTTGAAGACGATGATACCAAGTTCGTCGGTTCGCAATATTTTGATGCCAAAATTGTTTAAAATATCCAACACTTCTTGGTGTGGGTGAGTATATCTATTGTTTTTACCTGCTGAAATAACGGTATGTTGCGGAGCAACTGCCCTAACAAATTCATCACTGCTTGAAGTTTTTGATCCATGATGGCCAGCTTTTAGGACATCGCTTTGTAATCCACCCAAAGAAACAAGATAATCTTCAATAGCAATCGGTGAATCGCCTGTAAGCATAAATTCATTTTCTCCATAAACAAGTTTCGCCACAATAGATGACATATTGGTATTCGTGCCAGGCGAGTCTATGACTGGAAAAAGAATTTGTAAGATAGCTCCATCTCCTAAATCAACTACCATTCCCCTTCTTGCCAATATTTTTTTAATGTTTGATTTATTGTTGCCAACCATTTTTTCAAGTTCTTCATATGAAGAAGAGGGACCGGATAACCCCGGCTCCATAAAAATGTTTACTTTATAATTTTTTAAAACATTAGGTAAACCGCCAACATGGTCCTGATCGGCATGAGTAGCAATAACAACATCAATTGATCTATCATAAAAAGGCATAACTTTTGATAATTCCCGGAGCACCGATTTGCCGGGACCTCCATCAATGAGCATTTGATTACCACTTGGGGCATCAATAAATATAGCGTCTCCTTGGCCGATATCGAGAAATGCGACAGTCAAGATACCACCTCTATCCTCCCTGGAAGCTGCATAAACAGAAAAAGCAGCTCCAAGTAATAGAATGACCAATATGACCAGTCTTAATCTAAGGGTTTTCATCATTTAAATGATATAATAAGAATACAATATTATAAATAAATCGAAATAAGGTCGCACTCTAATCGACGTATCGTGCGACATGATTTCGCTAAATCAAATGCAAAAGTTTGAAGAGAAAAAGTTCAACATTCCAAAATTAAAAGGTATTTCGGAGAAAACTATTGAAGAACATCTGAAACTTTATGTCGGGTATGTAAAAAACTCGAATCTTATTTTGGAGCACATTGAGGAACTTGTAAAAGATGCGGATAAATACGCTTACGAATTGGGTGAAATACAGAGAAGATTTTCTTTTGAATACAACGGTATGAGAAATCATGAAGTTTATTTTGATTCGTTTTCAAATGAAGCAAAAAATCTCAATGACGAAAGTGAGCTTAAAAAACAAATTAAGTCTGATCTTGGATCTTTTGAATTATGGTTAAACAGATTTAAAGCGATTGCCCTCACCCGCGGGGTTGGTTGGGCAATGCTTTGGTATGACAGAGGAGACAAAAGACTTCTTGCTTCTTGGGTTGATGAACAACATCTAGGACAGCTTTCGGGCTGTACGCCAATTCTTGCTCTTGATATGTGGGAACATTCTTATGTTGCTGACTACCAGCCAAGCGGCAAGAAAAATTATATTGAAGATTTTTTTGCAAACCTAAATTGGGAAAATGTTGAGAATAATTTCTCAAAAGCACTCAAATAATCTTGAGACGAGACTTGCGCAGGCTGACTGAGCCGAGCACAGCAAAAATTCACCAGAATTTTATGCGTGTCGAGACGAAAGTTTATTTGAGTGCTTTAGTTTTTTGTTTATTTTATAAAACAAAATAGCGTAACCCAAGTACCAAATAAAAACCACCCAAAGAGGCAATGCGCCGATTGAAATAGTGGCGAAAGGTACCCGAGCTCCAAATTCGGTAATGCTGATTATTATCTGGGTAAGAAGATATGAGAGAGCGCCAAACGGCCAAGATGAAATTTGAGAAAAAATTCCTAAAGCGCCGGTTGTCGCTCCGAGAGCCATTGCCCACGGCACCAAAGGTAAAACAATTGGATTGATAATAAAAGAAATTAAAGAAACAAAACCAGACATTCTAATAAGTATTGGCAAGACAAAAAACTGAACAGCTAAAGTAGACGAGACAATCTCCCGCAATCCAAATTTTGTCGTAATAAATTTTTGAAATTTATGCTCGGAGATGAAAGATAAAATCAAAGGAGAGAATAATATAAGCCCCAAAGTTGCCATAAAAGAAAGCTGGAAAGACGGGTCATAAAAAAGAATCAGCGGATTCCAAATAAGCATGAAAAATCCTGCAATAAAGAGCCAGCGCAAAGCATCTGCCGGTCTGCCTAAAAATCTGGCAAGGATGGCGATAAGGGCCATGATACAAGCTCTGATAACTGTGGCCCCAAGACCGACCATCACAGCAAATAAAATAATTGAAACAGCGCTTATTGCAAAACCAATATTTCTTTTGCCGAGAAAGGACGCCAGATAAAAAATACCAATAGCGATAATAGTAATATTGTATCCGGAAAGAACGACAATATGAATCAGGCCCGCTTTTTTGAAATCATCCAATAATTCTTGCCCTAAAGATTGTTTGACCCCAAAAATAACTCCACCAAGAAGCGAAGAATTCGGCTCCGGTACAACGGCAGATATTTTTTCAATAAAAATATTTTTTATTGAATATAAAAAAGAAATTGTTTTATTACCTTCTCCACTTCCTATTTTTTCAATTTGTGGATAATAGATTAAAAAATGGATTTTATCTTTTGAAAGATAGGAAATATAATCAAATTCAACACCGTTATCACTCTCAAAATTTTTTGGTAAGTCCAATTTGCCAGAAACCTTCACTTTGTCTCCATATTGAAATTCGGGGAAGCGGTTTGCTATTAATAATACAAGACTTTTAGAAGATATTGGTCTTACCGTGTAACGCGCGGAAGTATCTCTGACATCAGGCTCTTCAAGGATGGCCACTTCAAAAGAAATTTTTTGGCCAATGGATTGAGAGAGACTTTGATCGGGAGAAACATCCAAGAAAGCCATTCTTAAAACTCCAAGACAAAGAGCAATGCCGACTATAAAAAATATTTTGGCTAATTTGGAGTTATCTCTCCAAATTACTAAAGTTAAAACTGAAGATAAAATTAAAACAAAAAAACCAATGCTCCATCCAAAATGAAAAATTTCTTCAAATACAATCCCTATGGTAAATGAAACAACAAATGGATAGATCATAACCTCACCCCTTACCCCTCTCCTGGATGCAGGAGAGGGAAAACATATCTCATAATATCTATAACCTCCAGATTTCTTCCTCCTCCCTTCCCCTGCGCCTAGGGGAAGGGCTGGGGATGAGGTTTTTAATGAAACAAATCATATCCTGATTTTGAACCATTGTAGAATACCACTTTTTCGTTATCAGCAAAATCAGTCGCTATCTCATCACATCTTTCATTAAACTCATGGCCGGAATGGCCCAAAACTTTTTTCCATTCGACTTTCTTTTTTTGAACTTCTTTCAAAAGCTCTTGCCACAAATCTTTATTTAAAACTCCTTTCTTGTTTTTGGTTCTCCAATTATTTTTTTGCCAATTTTTTATCCAAATAGTTATACCTTTCATCAAATATTCTGAATCTGTTTGCATCTCTATTTTTGAGTTTTCTGGAATGCTTTGAAGCGCTTTGATCGCCGCTATCATCTCCATTCTGTTGTTTGTGGTTTGCTCTTCCCTGCCCCCAATTTCTTTTACACGCTCTCCATCGAAAATAATCACTCCCCATCCTCCCGGCCCAGGATTGCCTTTTGACGACCCATCTATATAAACAATTATTTTATTCATCCCGTTAGAATTTTTGTTTACTTAAATTACGTAATAATACGATTATATGCATAATAACATTTTTACTCCATTTGATGCATGTAAAACTCTAACGGGATCATGAAAAGAAATCAACTATACGGAGGCGGATTTCGACTGAGTTGTTGTAAAAAGATTTTTCAATGTTGGCCACTATGTTTGTTTTTATGCCTTCTTTTAAAGAGTCACCAAACTGGTCGGGAGAAGTAAAAAAAGAAATGGCTCTTATGGTACTTCCGCCGTCGCGCAAATTTATTGAAAGATGTTCTTTGGCTTTGCCAAAACGGTTTATTTTCTCCGGCAAAATGTCTCTAAAAATAAATAGTGGTTTTTCGTTACCCATTCCAAAAGGAGCTAAGCTCAGAATCTCAGAAACTGAACTTTCTGAAATATCCTTTAAACTTAATTCGGCATCAACTAAAACCTGCCCGACTGAGTCGTTCAGGCGGGTTTCTATGCTTGCCTCAATAAGCACATCTTCAAGAGTATGAATTTTTTCATGACTAACAGAGAAGCCGCCGGACAATTTATGGCCTCCAAATTCAATAAAATGACCTTTGACTCTCCCCATCAAAGCAACGAGGTCTACCAAACCATCCGACCTGCAAGATCCTTTCAAAATTTTCTCTGCTTCGTCCGCTATAGATTCATCATGAGCGCGACCCCAAAGAAAAACCGGCCGATTGTATTCTTCCGCTATTGAGTTGGCCACCAGACCTAAAAGAGCTGGCCGCCAAAGAGGATTACCCAAAACTATGATTGGTTTCTCTCCAAAATTTTCAAACTTTTCTTTTATTTTTTTCTTGGCTTCTTTTACCATACTAGTCACCGCTCCTTTTCTCTCATTGTTTATATTATCCAAATGTTTTACAAAAACTTCGGCTTCCACTTCATCGGTTGCTGTCAAAAGTTTAAAAGCGTCCCTAGGGTGACCCATCCGAGAAGCGGCATTGATGCGAGGAGTGATCATAAAAGTTATATCGTCTTCACTTATATTATTTTTATTTATTTTAAGGGTACTAAAAAGTCTAGAAAGTCCGGGACGCCTACTTTTTCGCAAAACAGAGAGACCAAAGTGAGCGAGCGCCCTATTTTCCCCAACCAGAGGCACCATATCTGAAAGTGTCGCCAAACCTACCAAATCAAGCAGCCATTTTTCTTTACCTTCCTTTAACAAATCCCTTTTTGTCTGAAGTATTGCTTCAATTAATTTCCAAACAACACCCGAACCGCAAAGTATTTTTTCGGGGTATTTAGAATTTGCTCTTTTGGGATTAATTATGGCAAAAGCCTTTGGTAAACTGTCAGATTGCTTACTCGGAAGCGAGGCAGGCTCGTGGTGGTCGGTAATGATAACTTCCATTCCCATTTTTTTGGCATAATCAATTTCCTTATGATTTCTTATACCACAATCAATTGTTATCAAAAGTTTTACCCCATCTTTTGATAGTTCTTCTATTCCTTCATTATTAAGACCATAACCTTCAAGGTGTCTGTCGGGAATATAATTTATAAAATTATTAAGACCAATCAGTTTGAAAAAATCGTGAAGCAAAGCCCCACCGGGGATACCATCAGCATCATAATCGCTCCAAATGCCTATTCGTTCATTGTTTTCAAAAGCTCTCAAAATCCTACCCACCGTTTTCTTCATGTGAGATAAAAGAAACGGGTCATGCAGATGGTTTACAAAATCGGGCCGGAGAAAAGCTCCAGCTTCTTTCTTGGTTTTAATTCCTCTATTGCTCAGAAGCTGGGCTGTTAAAGTATTGTAATTCTCCAATTCTTTCTCTTTTTTTCCTATTTTCTTCTTTGCTGTATATTTTTTAGACATAGAAATGATGATACCATATATGTAATGAAAGACTGCATTTTTTGCAAAATAGCAAATAGAGAAATACCAGCTCATATAGTCTATGAAAATAAAGATTTTTTGGCATTTTTGGATATAAACCCTAAATCCCCCGGACATTGTCAAGTAATCCCCAAAAAACACTACCGATGGGTTTGGGATGTGCCTAATATAGGGGAATATTCCAAAGTTGTTCAACAAATAGCCAAAGCTCTGCAAAAAGCATTCAAAACTGATTGGGTGCTTTCAAAAGTTATAGGAGACGAGGTGGAACACGCCCATATCTGGGTTTACCCCGCCTGGGCGGGGGCGACTCCAAACTCCGAAATCAAAGGTGATTTGAAAGATTTTGAAGGAAACGCCAAAAAGATAATTAAAGAATTAAAATAAAAATTTCCAGCCGTAAGAATTCTGCCCGTCCATAAAAAACATAGCCTCGCCAACCGAAGTTGGCGAGGCTAGTGACAAAGTGTTAAAGAGACCCAGTGTAGTTGCAGAAGAAGAAACGGCGGTCGGCAGACCAGACACTGCCGCGGCCAAGCCCGCGGACGTCCACGCGCCAACGGCTGCCGTCCAAGCGCGCGTAGACGACCGAGACACTTTCGTTTTTGTCTTCTACAAAGAAGAAGTTGGCATAGCCATTGATTCTGAGACCAATGTCTTCACCCGCTTCTTGTCGCTCAATGAACGACTCAATTGTGGGAAGTGTCGTACAGCAGTTACGTTCTTTGAGAAGCTTGACGAGAGTCTCTACATTGCTAGACTGGCCAAGAAAAGTCCCCATCACTTTCTTGAACGTTGCCGATTGCGAGAGTTGATTGATTGAGAACTTACTCTCTCGTTGTTCGGGCTGTTCTTTCGGAAACCAAGCATCCAGATTGTTGTCGCGGTAGTAGTACCGCTTCTTATTGGTAAAGCAATCGCGAGTTTTCTTTCCCGCAACTGCCGGCGTTGTGATTGTTTTGACCAAAGTGAGAAGCGATACTACCGTTTCTTTCGCTTTCTTTAGCACGATTTCGGCACGACCCTGGATCAAATCTAGAACACAACCAAGGATAGCTGGGTTGGTCAAACATTTCACGTCCCCAGCCGCCCATTCTGATCCATCGCTTCCGCGAGCCGCGCGAAAAGCCAGCTCTAATTCGTTTGCAAGTCCAACATCGAGCATAAGATCGCTCATAATTGTCTTCCTTTCCCGCAATATAGTTCCAACGAACATAGTTGCTATGTGAATTTGCATCCGAGTTTCGTTATATCACAGAATAATAAAAATACAACCTTTTGTTAAAATAGGCCTTAAAAACAGCTCATTTAAGGACTTCAATTCCAGGCAAAGTGCCGGTAGCCAAAAAATCGAGCATAGCGCCGCCGGCGGTTGAGATGAAGCCGTGAGTTGAAATTTCGTCTTTGATGTCTGGTTTCAGAATTGCTAAAGTGTCCCCCCCACCGACTATTACTTTAGCTTCGGATTGAGCCAGCATTCTGGCTAGAGCCATCGTACCGGCTATAAAACCTTTTTCGTAATTACCCAAAGGCCCGTTCCATAAAATAAACTTTGCCTGTTTTATTTTTGGTCTTAGTGTTTCTAAAGTTTCAATATTGGCGTCCAAAGCCTTAATATCGCCGATAGGAAAAATAATTTTTGGATTGTCAGCGATAGGATTGCCTGCACTATCAGACATTTCCGAAGCTCTGATAGCCAAAGCTCCGCCGATAAAAATATCGTCGGCAATATTTAAAAATTTCTGAACCAAAGGCAATTTTGTTTCAAATTTTGCCCCACCCAAAACAAATAGAAAAGGATGCTCCGGATTAAAAGCTTCCTCTAATTTTTGGTATTCTTCTAAAAAATGGAAGCCTACATATGAGATTATAAACTTCGGCACCCCTACGATTGAAGCATGCTCTCGATGCGAGACAGAAAAGGCTTCGTTTACATAAATATCCGCTTTGCTCGCTAATTCTTTTGCAAACTCTTCGCTGTTCAACTCTTCCCCCGGATTTTTTCTTAGATTTTCCAAAAATTCCACCCCTTCTGTCAAAACCGGGTAATGTTTTTTTGCAAAATCTATAACAGGCTCTAAAGAATCGCCTTCTCTGCCGAAGTGGCTCATAACAATCGGCCTACCACCGCATTTTTTTATATAATTTATGGTTGAAAAGGATGCTTCAATGCGTGAAGCGTCCAATACCTCTCTTACCCCTCCTACGTCGGGATCCCCTACGGGGACATTCCAATCAACTCTTACTAGCACTCTCATATCGTCTTTTATATTTGCATCTTCAATTGATTTAATCATAAATTCATCTTTTCAAATCAGCCGCTTTTAGAATAGCGGAAAATTGTTCAGCAGAAAGAGAAGCATGACCCACAAGAAAACCGTCAATATTGCCGTATTCCACAATAGACCCTGCATTTTCTGCTTCAACAGAGCCGCCATAAAGGATCTTGGAACCCACAGCAATATCTCCGCCAAAAAGTTCGCCTATGACTTTTTTTATAAATAAAGTCGTTTCATGTATATCAGTCGGCGTCATTGCTTCTTTATATGATTTGCCTATGGCCCAAATAGGTTCATAAGCAACAATAATGCCAACTAGATATTTTTTATGCAAACCGGTAAGGCATTCTTTAATTTGATTTTTAATAAAAGCCAAATGATTTCCATCCTTGTCTCTCTCTTTTTCTCCAACACACAATATCGGTATCAAATCTGTATCAAAAGCAACCTGCAGTTTTTTCCTGATTATCTCGTTACTTTCACCCATCGCCCTCCTTTCAGAATGGCCGATGATTGAAAATTTGGTCCCTATACCTTTTGCCATATCAGCGCTTACTTCACCTGTAAAAGCTCCTTTTATTTCACTGGCGATATTTTGAACTCCAAAAAATACATTCTTGGGATGATTTAATTTTAAGAGAGGGTAAAGGAAAGGGAAGGGTGGACAGATGATAATGTCAGTATTTCTAATGCCTTTTGCCAAACCCCTCACCGAATTGAACACTTTTTTGGCTTCAATCAGTGTTTCCGGGCTCATTTTCCAGTTAGCTACTACGATATCACGTCTTTTCATTTAATTTAATTTAGCGAAATTATGTCGCGGCTCCGTCAATTAAGACGCGACCTCTATTATACCCTAAATTTCTTCCCAAGAAAGAATACTGTACTGGTCGGAAGTGAGAGGGAAAGAGGGAGGCGGACCGTAAAGAAGATTGGCATCGTAGTTTATGTTTCTTGTTAGATAGCCGGTATTGTCCGTATATGCAAAACCATAACGGATACTGGTGGCAATCATGCCGTAAAGATTGAGGACACTCCTGACATTATACGGCGAGCAGTCGCTCTCATAATAATATCTGCCCACTCTGCCATTTTGAGAAACCAAAGCGGCATCGATGGTCAGGTTGGTATCCGAAACCATCCCAACATTCAAATTTCCTTGTGAAATAAGAGCTATAACATCCGTACCGTCAAGATTTGTGTAAGTAAGGTCGTTGTTTATGGTAAGTTGAGGTCTATTTGATGGATTATCAGGAAAACGGCCGACAGCAATAGTCACTCTAGCGCTATCTATAGCACCTTCCACCCAAGTATTGTCTTCTACGAATATAAGTCCGTTTGCTGGTATTGCATAATTACCTACAAGTGTACGACCATTTACGCTCCAAGTGTTCCAATTGGTCTGATTTGCCACATTGGT
This sequence comes from Candidatus Zambryskibacteria bacterium RIFCSPLOWO2_12_FULL_39_16, assembly GCA_001824215.1. Taxonomy (GTDB): domain Bacteria; phylum Patescibacteriota; class Minisyncoccia; order Phycocordibacterales; family WO2-35-19; genus WO2-35-19. The sequence continues at coordinate 32,145 of MHWS01000005.1, forward strand.
GCAATTACTAGGAGGATTTGTCTGCGAATTTACTTTATAAACATCAAAAGTATCGTTCGTTTTTAAAATAATCTGATAACCTTGAGCGCCGGAGGCCGCAAAATACTTGCCACTGGTTTGAGCGTCAGATTTTATATTTGCCAGATTATTTGTCAGACTGGTGAAATCCACTGCTGGGACAGGAAATTGTCTACCAACTTCAAAAACGTCCGTGCGTGAAGGTACAGCAGTCGGAGGCGATGGGTCATCAGGATTAAGACAAGTATGAACCGCAAATGAAGAGTTGTTGTTGCAATCATCGAAATCAGGATCGTTATAAGAAGACAGGGCGCTAGTGACGATATTATGAGCCAAACCATCAAAACGGATGCCCTGATTTGAATGTATTGGACCAAAAACTTCCGTTCCTGCCCCAAAACGCATTACATCATTTGATACTACAGAATATTTTGCCAAAGAAGGTATGGCCATTTCCACCCTAATGGCCCTAGAAATAGTCGAACTCACCGGAGTACCAGTCGATTCAATACGAACTTTGGTTGAACCAATAATTGGCGGCGTAATAGACAAGCTGAATTGCCCAACTAGATTATTATCTTTGTCAAAAACTTGATGGATATAAGGTCCTGCTACTCCGGTACCATCTTGATAATCGGTATGATTGTGAGCCAAATGCCATCTATAATAATCAATACCTGATTCGGCCAATTCTATGGCATTTTCTCTCGTTACAAGTTGCCTATTTGCTTGCATTGTAATTTGAGCCCATTTCATAATACCGCCCATAATTATTATGGATATGGATGAAAAAATAATTATAGGAATGAGTAGCTGCCCCTTTTCCAGATTTAAAATTTTCATAGATTATCTTTAAGATTACGCAAAAATACCTGACTTGTGACGATAACTGGCCCAATAGTCTTGGTTGGATTTGTGTCTTCTTCTATTTTAAGAGTAACTCGGACAAGCCTCACTTGGGTTATCTGCACCGGTTGAACGAGCGGAGTGCTAGTGCCAGTATAAGAAGAGTCAAAATATTCAAAAATCGGAGAAACACCATTGTTTATACCAGTCACCAAAGTGCTTATTTGTTCATTGGCCGAGTTATAAGAAAGCGGAGAGCCGGACGGTTTGATTATTCCTCTTTTCAAATCTTTGTCGGAAAGAAAATATCTTATCTGCTCTTTGTATGGATCACTATCAATGTTGGAGAAAAATGTTATTCCTGTAGTACTGGCCAAACTTATGGTGTACGAACCCAAGCTTGACGGGGAAGCGCTTCGGAGTTCTTTTACCATGTTTTTGAGCACCCTTCTAGCGTCCGTTTGGGCGCTTAAATTTTTTTGGGCATTTGAATTGAAAGAAAAGATGCTGTTGCCAAAATTGAAAACTGCTATAAAGATAACTGAGCTAATGGCAACCACTACGATTATTTCAGTCAAAGTAAATCCTTTTTTGTTAAAAATTTTCATATTGTTTATTGAGGAGACATACTAGCTCCTATGCCCTGCCAATCGCCGTTAGTTATGATATTTACTCCATAAGTTTGATTTTGGTAGCCACTTTTCTCCAGAAGCAAATCGTGGTTGCCAGACGAAAGATTGCTGAACAAAGCCTGACCTGGCGGTATGCAGTCAGAGGTATAAGTAACGGCAATACTTGCGACATTCGGCGTCTTGTTATCTGCCGCGCTACTCAAAAATACTTTATACCTGAAATATCTGTCGCCGTTATGAACAGGATTTATGTTGTTGTCTGAGAGAGTGTAATAAGTGGCTCCCGTGCCGTCAGACCCCAGATACTGCCATGTGGTGGTTGCTGTACTGTCTCCAGATGTTGCCAGTTGAAACTTCACACTATCAGTGCCGGATTGTGGAGGTTGGTCAGTCGGAGTCCATACTATGCTGCTGAAATTTGACGAAGTACCTGTATCAAAAATAGATGAAGTAAGAACTCCGGAAGAGACGTAAGATCCGAGTACTTTAAGCAATTTCAATTCTCCCGCTGGGGAATTGGTATCGATATTACCATCACTGCTCCAATATTTTGTCTGGTCCGTAAAATCGCTCTGGCCGGCACCCCCAGACCAATCGGTTTGTTCCAGATAACCCATACCGGTAATTTGGGATGCCGAAAAACTTCCTTGAGTGAGAGTAAGATTTACTCCAGAAAGAGGCAACCCTGTGGCACTATCTTTTACTGTAACAAGAAGATTATTGGGTGCCCCTTGAGCAAGGATAATATCAACATTTTGAGTCGAATCCGGAAGTACTGCAAAAGGCGACGGCGGATTGACGCCAGCCAGGTTAAACCCGCTTCCAACTGTAAATGTAAAGGTATCCCATTCCATATTACTGAGAATTTTTGAGCCAGAGGCATCAGTACTGAAGCTCCCGCTAAATTTTAAGACATCAGGATTAGTGCCTATAAGTTTAGCTCCGGTAATAGTAAACGGTACATCGGCTATCGGAGTACATTGTATGTTTTTGGAGTAGACATTTATAGTGCTGACTTTGTCTATTACAAATGATATTTGAGTAAGTTGCTGTAAAATGACCGTAGCATCAAGTTTTATCGGATGCGGATTGCTTACCGAAGCCGGATAGGTTCTATCTGTGGTATACCCATCCTTTGTAACTATAATCCTGTATGCATTTGAAGCGGGCGGCACATCAACAATTTCCAAAGTACCAGTATTGTTTGTAGTGTCGCTTATATTAATTCCTAAAGCGCCTTCAACGATACTGACATCAGCTTGAGACACCGGATTGCCATTTGCATCAAACACTTTAACAAACAAAGCTCCGTTGGTTGAAGCCGTCTCAAGATTTTTTGGAGAAACGTTGGAAACAGATGAAATGTCCAAAGGATTTTTGCAAGCATTGCAGGAAACTTTTATTTGGACCATTTTATAATCGGCTGGAGAAAGATCGTTTGGCGAACCTCCAATGGTACCGTCAAAAGGGTCATCTATGTTGCGGATCGTTCTTGTTATATCAAATTCCCTGCCGTCTTGGATAATAGTAGAAGTAGCCAAAAGAACCCCGTTTGGTATACCACCACTAAGCCCAACGTTCGAATAAGAAAGATTTCGTATAAGCTCAAACTCGCTGTTTATCAAATTCACCGCCGCTATTTTATCGCGAGAAGCCGAGATAAGAGCATTGATTGAAATAAAACCCTGATAAATAGACATAGCCACTATAGCAAAAATAGATGATGCAACAATAACTTCTACCAAAGAAAATCCCTGACTATTTTTCATTTTCACTTTCACTTTAATTTTTGGTTAACCTTACTGTATAGCGTCTACCAAAGAATATGTCGGTAACATCATAGCAATGGCAAAAATACCTACAGCAATACCCATAAGTATCATAAGGAATGGCTCTATTATTGTCGATAAGTCTTTTGTTTTTTGGTCCACTTCGGTCTCATAGTAAGTGGCGATATTGTCTAACATCTCGGTCAATTTGCCGGTTTCCTCACCAACCGCAAGCATTTCTCCAACAAAAACCGGATAAAGGTTTCCTTTAGAATCCGAGAGTGATTGAGACAAGAGTTCACCGGTTTCCACTTTTTTGGACGCGCTATTCAGCAAATCTTTAAAATAATGATTTTGGAGAACATCGCTAGTGATGCCGATTGCCGAAAGAATACTCACTCCGGAGGAAACAAGGGAAGAAAGAGTTCTGGCCGTCCTAGCAGCATTCACTTCTTTGGTCATAGTTTTAATCATTGGCATATGAAGAAGCACAAAATCGGAAGTATTCTTGCCATTTTTTGTTTTATGCCAAACAATATAGCTGAATACAGCTACAAAGATAGCCGCCAAAGTTAAAAAAATATTGCCTCTTAGAAAATCACTTATAGCTATGATAATCCTTGTGGGCAAAGGTAAAACTATGTTAAGCCCTTTAAAAGTCGATGTCAGTGTTGGCACCATATATATCATAAGAACAATACCAATGATCAACATGAGGCTGACGATAACCGCTGGGTAGATCATGGCTCCTTTTATTTTTTTCGAAAGGCTTTGAGACTTTTCAAGCTGATCAGCAATGATACGCAGAGAATACGAAAGTTTGCCAGATTCTTCACCCGCTTTAACCATGGAAACAAAGAGATTGGAAAATATGTCCGGATAAGCTTCCAAAGATTTGGATAATGTTTCTCCCCCACTGACCGAAGCATTTATGTTTTCAAAAACAGCAGTCTGACTTTTATTCTTTGATTGCTTGGAGAGTACAGTCAAAGCTCTGGAAATGGAAAGGCCGGCATCTATCATTACCGAAAGATTTTTAGCAAAAATGATAACCTGCTGAGATTTCATTTTTTTTCTCAGAGAAAAAAGTTTGATAGAAATTTTTGGAGATCCCATTTCCTTAACCGATATTATCGAACCGTTATTAGAGCGTAGCGCCAAATAAAGCGCCGCTTTGTCAGAAAATTCTTTGGTTTCTTCAAATTCTTTTCCGTCTTTTATATATTTGTATTTATAAAAAGGCATCGTTGCCTTTAATTATAGCAACAATAGAAAATAATATAGAAAAAATTGTGAGTATTTTATTCCGACACTACACGCAAAACTTCCTCAATGGTAGTGAGACCTTGAGCTGCTTTGAAGATGCCATCTTCAAGCATAGTGAGCATCCCCTCTTTTTTGGATTGGAGTTCGATATCTTCGGTAGTAGAACCTTTGATTATAAGATCTTTAATTGCAGTAGAGACGTTGAGTACCTCGTAGATACCGATGCGACTTTTGAAGCCTTCTTCTCCAGCGTCTTTTTTAGGTTTAAAGAAAGGTATATTTTCCCAGTTGTCGCTTTTACCAACCATCTTCTCTTCTCTAAGAATTTTTAAAACATTATCCAGATTAACCACTTTGGATATTGAATCTACTTCCGCTTTTGAAAGATAATATTTCTCTCTTTTGTCAGAAAGTTTTCTAACCAGCCTTTGGGCAATAATAGCGTCAAGAGTGGATATTATAAGAAAAGGTTCGACTTTCATATCAATAAGGCGAGGTACTGCACCGGCAGCCGAATTAGTATGCAAGGTTGAAAGTACCAAATGCCCCGTAAGAGAGGCGTTGATAGCGAGTGATGCCGTCTCATTGTCGCGGATCTCACCTACCATTATTATATTGGGATCTTGACGTACCAAAGTGCGCAACCCAGTAGCAAAAGTCAGCCCTATTTCCGGCTTAACTTGAGTTTGATTGATTCTTTTCATTTGGTATTCAACTGGGTCTTCAATGGTAGAAATGTTGACACCAGGTGTGTTTAAAATATCCAGCATGGTGTAAAGTGTCGTTGATTTACCGCTACCAGTTGGACCAGTAGTCAGTATCATGCCGGTGGTATGCTGTAATACTTTGTGTAACAGTTCCAGACCCTGTCCATGAAAACCTAAAGATTCCAAAGTAAAGCCTGATACGGATTCACGTAAAAGCCGCATGACCGTTTTTTCACCATAATAGACAGGCAAAGTGGAGACGCGAAAAGAAACTTTTTCTCCATTCATATCGATTTTAAATCTGCCATCTTGAGGCAATCTTTTTTCATCAAGTTTCAAACTGGAAAGCACTTTGATGCGGGCCACCAACGAATAGCCGATATGTTTTGGTAAAATCATGGCGTCATGCAAGATACCGTCAATTCTATACCTGACTAAAATCTGGTCTTCCAAAGGTTCTATGTGAATATCGGAAGCATTTTGGATAATGGCATGCTTGAGCAAAGTATCTACGATCCGCACTACTGGCAATTCTTCAGCCAATTTTTTAAGATCACCTTCAGAAGCGCTTTCGGCTGGCAACTTATCGGATATAGTCTTGATTTCATCAGAATCGATTTTTATAAGGTCGCCAAATTCGTCCTTAAGGTTTTTCTGGTATTGGATTAAGGCTCCCCGCATTGATTCAGAGTCGGTCAGGCGAGGTAATATTTTCAGCCCCACTTTTTTCTTTATTGAATTTAAGGCTTGCAAGTCATCGGTATCGAGCATAGCAACCTCAAGAGAATCGTCTTTTTTTTCAAAAGCGATTATGTTGTGCTTTCTGGCAATTGGTTCGGGGATAAGACTTAGAATTTCATGGTTTAGAACCTGCCCTTTCAAATTTATGAAAGGAATACCGAGGATATAAGCTTGAACCCGACGCAAATCATCATCAGAAAACTTACCTTTTGATATGAGGATTTCGCTTATCGGTTTCTTTTTTGATTTGGCTTCTTTTTCCACTTCCTCCACTTCTGATTTGGAGATAAGCCCGGCATCAATAATAAAATTTTTTATTTGTGAATCTTCTACATGCATACGATTTAGCGAAATCGTGTCGCCCCAACGTCAATTGAGGGGCGACCCAGAGCACGACTTTACTTCTTTTTAATTATACCAAAAATATAATCAATAAGAAAAAACTAAGGGGAACAAAAAATTATACCTAATTTCTGGACCTGTTTCTCATCACTGGAATTAGGTACTTCCTTGTATTTTTATCCAAATCGATGAAGTCATCAGCCGCTTCGATGAGCCTTGCTGAAGTTGATTTGCCAAAAGAGGCCACTTCAACTTGGCAGCCGCCATTTTTTAAATATTCCACCAATGGCACGTAATCACCATCACCGGTAATCAAAATAACCGCATCCAGCTTTGGCGCAAGCTTTATTGCGTCTACCGCCAAACCCACATCCCAGTCCCCTTTTTTGGCTCCACCAGCAAAAACTTGCAGATTTTTTGTTTTGGTCTCAATGCCTATTTTTTCCAAAGCTTCAAAAAAACTTTTTTCTTCACCGGATTCGGTGGTAATAACATAAGCTATGGCTCTAGTAAGCGACCTTCCTGCCAAACCTTCTTTGACCACTTGGTCAAAATTTACTTTGGCTCCATAAATATTCTTGGCGCTGTGATAAAGATTTTGAGTATCAATAAAAATACCAACGCGCTGATTCTTGTGTTTAATAACTGCCATAAAATTAACTTAGAGCTTGAAGTTTATCTGCCGAAGAGGCAAGCCTTCAAACCTTTCTTATAAAAATGCGAACGAATTAAAAAATATTAAGAAGTCTTTTTTAGACCAAGCTTCTTAACAAGGCTATTATACCTTTTTGTATCTTTTTTCTCCAAATATTTCATATGAGACTTTCGGTCTGCTACCAGACCCAAAAGGCCTCGGCGAGAGTGTTTATCTTTTTTGTTTTTCTTCAGATGAGCGGCCAAATCATCGATCCGACGCGAAAGCACTGCGATTTGCACTTCCGGGCTACCAGTATCGGTGTCGTGAATTTTCACCTCTTTTATGATTCTTTGCTTTTTGTTCTTTGTAAGCATGTTTCCTCCAAACTTTTTAGCTTTTAAAATAATTCATCAATAACTTCTTTATATTGTTTCTACCCCACCCAGTCTTAAAAAATTGCTCTCTACCAAATGCATCTTCTTTATTTAAAAATGCCTCGTAGTAAATCAGCTTCAACGGAACTCTATTTCTTGTAGATGGCACTCCTTTGGAATTATGCAAATGAAGCCGCTTTTTAAGATCACCTGTACAACCAATATATAACTCATCATCCTTTTCGCTTTTTAGTATATACACATATTGCATAATTCCAAAGCTAAAAAGTTAGTGAGGATGAGCCCCATAAACATATCACAAAACCCTATTTTATGCAACATATCCTTTGTATCCCCAATAAAATGTGATTTATTTAAAATACTTGACAAAAAGAGTGGGTAGGTGTATAATGCAAATGTAAAAGATACACAATCTTTAGTTCTTTGGGAGGAGACACTAATGATAACGCAACAGATTTTCCTGTTGGTATTAGTTATCTGGGTTTCAGTCTACGGCTTCTCAATGATAATCGGCCAACACCAGTTTTTTGCTCGGTGGACTGGCAGAACATTGAGGGGGGCCGTGTCGTATCTCTGGCGCCAGCTAGTCAGATTTGTCCAGTGGGTTTGGCGCCGCCACTGGAAGTTGGTCGTAGGGTTTGCCGCCGGAATTTGGGTGGCACTCTACGTCACAGGCTACTTTCGATGAAGTTATCGAGGGTAGCCTTTTTGTTTGCGAAAATATTACTGTGTTGTGCGACTTTAGCTTTGCAAAGTTGTATAACACATATTGTGCGACGTTAGAAAGTGTTAGAATGGAAGTATGGCTCAAGATCTGGAACAATTAAAAAGGCAGTTTTTGGAATATGTTGAGATTGAAAGAGGCAGAGCTTTGAAGACTGTTGAAAATTATAATCATTACCTTTCGGTTTTTTTAGAGCAAACTAAGGTTAAAAAACCAAATGAGATTAATGATAATATGTTGCGCGAATTTCGCCTTTGGCTCAACAGACAATCAACCGGTTTTTTGAAGAAAAAAGGCGAGACACTCAGTAAAAAAACTCAAAATTATTATCTGATTGCCATCCGGGCCTTTTTGAAATACCTAGCAAGGCAAGAAATCAAATCAATGCCATCAGAGAGAATAGAACTGGCTAAAGTGTCAGAAAGATCGCTTGATCTCATAACTGATGCAGAGCTGGGGCGACTTTTAAAAGCTCCTGAGGGTGATAGTGTCAAATCATTAAGAGATAAAGCCATACTTCATCTCCTGTTTTCAACCGGGCTGCGCGTCTCCGAACTTTGTAATCTGGATAGGGATATTGATTTGAAAAATGATGAACATTCTATAAGGGGTAAAGGTGGAAAGGTTAGAGTTGTTTTTTTCTCGGATGAAGCCAAGAAGGCTTTGCGTGATTATCTGGGGAAAAGAAAAGATTTAGATGACGCAATGTTTGCCCAACTTTCCAAAAATGGAAATTTTGGTAAAAAAGGCCTTAGGATAAACAAAAGATCAGTAGCTAGGATTATAAAACAATATGCCATTGCCGCCGGTATTTCTAAAAAAGTGACGCCCCATACCATGCGCCACCTTTTTGCCACCGACCTCCTTTCAAACGGCGCTGACTTGCGTAGCGTCCAAGCTCTCTTGGGACACGCCAATATCGGCACTACCCAAATTTATACCCATGTCACCGACAAGCACTTGCGCGACATCCACAAAAAATTCCACAACAGAAAAGCATAACAGAAAAACAAAATATGAAATTTCTAAAAGCTGCAGAACAAGTCTCGCTTATTAAAAATCTCATATTTTGTTTTTCTTCTCCCCTCTCCTGCTTCTAGGAGAGGGGCTGGGGGTGAGGTATTATTATAAATATGAAAATTGTATCTTGGAATGTAAATGGTCTACGAGCAGTGCATAAAAAGGGGCTGTTTTTGTCTTTTGTGGAGAAATACAAACCAGATATTATTTGTTTACAAGAAATCAAATCTCAAAAAGATCAAAATGAGTTTGATTTGAAAGAATATGAAGAATACTGGAACCCAGCAGAAAAAGCTGGTTATAGCGGCACTGCCATATTCAGTAAAGAAAAACCGATTCAAGTAATTTTTGGCTTGCCGGATGATTTATGTAAAAAATACAGTATTGAAAATGATGTTTATGGAGACCCAAATAAAGAAGGTCGTGTTTTAATAGCTGAGTTTAAGGATTTTTTCGTTGTAAACGTTTACACTCCAAATTCCAAGCCAGATTTGAGCCGTCTTGGTCTCCGCCATAAAAAATGGGACCCAATATTCCTGGAGTATGTCCTTCGACTTCACTCAGGACAAGTAAATAAAAAAGGAAAGAATGTTATTTTCTGCGGTGATTTAAATGTGGCTCACACTAAAGATGATCTCGCCAATCCAAAACAAAATGAAGGTGGACATGGTTTTACTAAAGAAGAAAGAGAAGGGATAGATAAAATTATAAAAGACGGGTTTATTGATACCTTTCGCCATTTTACCAAGGGAAATGGGCATTATACTTGGTGGACACATTGGGCAAATGCCAGAGAAAGAAACGTGGGCTGGAGAATAGATTACTTTTTTGTAAACAAAGAATTTATATCTAAAATCAAAACGTCAGAAATTCTTCCTGACGTTTTGGGTTCGGACCACTGCCCTATTTTACTCGAAATCAAATAGATTACACTCGCAGTTAAGCGCCCATCTTCTTTTCACAATGCTTGCAATTGCTTTTGTGTGTAAATATTTCAACGATTGCCGAAATACCCACCAAAGCATATACGAGTGTTGCTAAACCTTCGGGTATATAGTTACCTATTCCCCACCCCAAAACTTCTAGCCCCCAATTTAGACCTCCTACTACTAGAAGAATCCAAGTTACCATGTGAAGTCCTTTCATATTTTTAAATTAGCTTTTAATAACATCCATTATACAACCTGTAAAAAATGAATACAACAAAACCGCCAAGATGCGGTGGAGGATTCGCACAACAAGGCGGTTTGTAGAAAAGAACATCCCCCCAGCATAGCTGGGATAAAAGATAAGTTTCGCCAAAAACATGATTCATAAAAATTTTATAATATCTCTATCTTTAAAAATTTAAAAAGAGTGAGGAGATTTATATTTCATTTTTATGCTTAACCAAACTTTCTTTCAATCCGACGTACATCGGATTATAAGGAACTAATGCTGATTATAGTCTTTAAAAAATATCAGCTGTCCGATATAAATTTTATGTCTTTTAAAATTATTGTAAAGGACAAATTGTGGATAATTATTTCACATGATGTTTGCCTCTTATTTCTTTTATTTCTTTTTCCTCTTCTTTTTCCTTCTTTATTTTCCCTTTATCTCCAAACTCTTTTAATTCTTTATCGGACATTTTGGATAATCCCATTGTCCTCTTCTCTAAATATTCTTCAGTATTGAGAGAGGGATCTTCCAACACTTCTTCCAGTAAAGAATTCAGTATGTTCCCTATTTTGGGTCCAGGAGAAATGTCAAGGATTTCCATAATTTTCTTACCATCAATTTTTAACATACTTACCGATATAGGATCTCTCATAACCTCCTCTATCATGGCTTGATATTTTCTCAATCTATAAGGGTTTTCCTTTGGTCTTCCTGTACCGATACGATCACACCCTCTCAAATTTATTAAATCCCAGACATTTTCCTTACCAACATTTGCCACTAATCGTCTAACCGCAGAAAGGCTTATTTTTTCTGTATCGGAAAAGAACATATGCCAACGGACAAGATTGACTACCTGGTCTATTGTTTCACGTGAAAATTTTAAATTCTCAAGTATTTTCTTAGTTACACGTGAACCAACAACTTCATGCCCATAAAAAGTCCATTGTTTTGCTTCCTCGTCCCATCTTCTGGTTTTTGGTTTTGATATATCATGGAGCAAAGCGGCAAGTCTCACATGTAACGGATATTTTTTATCTGCTGAATGTTGAGCAGTTTTTAGTAAATGAGTCCAAACATCAAAAGCATGAGCTTTGTTTTGTTCAATACCAACGCCTTCTTCTAATTCCGGGATAATATATAGCAATAGACCCAATTTTTTTAAGATCATAAGCCCACTGCTTGGATTAGGAGACATCATTATCTTTACAAATTCATCTCGTATTCTTTCACGAGAAACTTCTTTTAAAATATCTTTATTTTCTAATATTGATTTTTCTGTTTCTGGATCTAGAGGAAATCCTAGTTCCACATGAAACCGGATAGCCCTAAGTATTCGAAGACCGTCTTCAAAAAACCTTTCTTTAGCTTTGCCGACAGTTTTTATAACACCTCTAGCTAAATCAGCCACCCCAAAAAATGGATCTATAATTGCTCCGCTTTCTACATCGTATGCAATGGCATTAATAGTGAAGTCAC
>MHWS01000006.1:0-8563 GCA_001824215.1 Candidatus Zambryskibacteria bacterium RIFCSPLOWO2_12_FULL_39_16
ACAAAATTTTAGAGAAGGCTAAAAATATTTTAAGTAATAAGGCAGTGAAATGGTACCTAGGCCTTTCAAGGACGCAGAGGATGGCCGTAAGCTTTGGTATAGGTGGTGTTGCTGGATTGGCTTTTGGAGCAGTGGCGGCTCCCGGAGCAATTGGGGTAGCGAGCTATTTGGCTTGGAGGGCCGCTAGAGTAGGGATTTCGGGTATTGCCGGCGCTGTTGCGGGAGAATGGGCAAATAAAAAATGGTCGGCTGAAGAATTGAAGAAGGCTGAAGAAAAAGAAACGGAGGATTTAAAAAATGCGGACATTTCTTTGGAAGAAAAATCAAACGGATTTAAAGATATACAACAAAGATATAAAAAAGAAAGAATAAAAATAACTTTGAAGAAAATGGGGACTACTGTAGCCGCTGGTGCTGGAGCCGGACTTCTAACAGGGTTAGCAGAACATGCGGTAATGGGTATGGGTGGTGCTACTAAGTCAGCTCTTGAGACAAAAGGAGGAAAGTTAGGTAGTATTGAAGAACATAGATTGTCTCCCAGAAAAGGTTTTGAACCCCCTCCAACCAAACCTCAAACTGGACCTGTAGCACCTATCGAGCCTATTCCGCCACCGAAGGTATCTGTCGCTACAGAACCTATTGCTCCAAAAGTTGCTGTTCCTTCCGAACCATCTGAGACTTTAGCTTCCCCAGTAGAAAAAATAATTTCTGACCAAGCGTTATTAAAACACGATGTGGTTGCCGGAGATTCGACATGGAAAATTTTGGAAAAAACTCTTGACCATAATGATCAGTTTAAAGGTATGACCGAAGCTCAAAAGACTTATGTCTTAAGTATTATGACTAATAAAGCGCTCCAACATCCTGAAAATTATGGGCTGGGACATGAAGGGGCCATCCATATCGGAGACAAAACAGATTTTTCAAAACTTTTTGAAAATACAAAAGAAGTAAAATCAATTTTGGATAAAGCCCAAGAAACCATATCTCCGGGCAGCGCTCAAGAAAATTCCATTTTAACCAATAATGCAAAAATTGCCGATTGGGTAAAAGAAAATCCGGATGTAAAAATCACAAATGACAAAGTGGCGGAAATTTTAGCTACTAAACCCAAAGTTGAAACAATTCCCGAACCAATAGTACCGGAAGTCCCCGTCGAAGCTGTGCCTCCTGGATCTACCCCTCTAGAAACTCCGACACCAGAGGTGCAAGAAACTCCTGTTGAAGTTGTTCCTACTGAACCTATCCATCATCCAGACACTTCAACCGACAACCCAGCGCCGGAGCCAATAGCGGAACATTCAATTCATGAATCATCCGCTGAAGATATTCTCCAAAGGAAACAGCTTGAAAATGAAGTTGCTGAAGCAAAACAGCGATTGCAAACTTTGGAGACAAACAAAGGAGGATTAAGAACAATGGCCGGTGATGTTTATGAACACAGTGATGTCAAAGCGGCTTTGACAAATGAAGTTAACAGATTCTACGATAAGCATAATTTCTTGGGATTTGGCACAGTGGGCGGAATCAATACCAGTGAATGGAGATTTATGTCAAAGCTTCCGGCAAATAAAATATTGGAATATTACACACACGACGCAACTAAATCCGGTTTGTCCGCCAAAGTTATTGAAGAATTGTCAAAATCTCCAAAACACGATGCTTTTATAAAGCAGGTAGTGGGACTCATGGAGCAGTCAAATGGAGTAGTCAAGCCGTTTGAAAATGAAAATGTGGAACAATTTGTAGGGAGAATAGGGGGCTTTCTTTTAAAAAATACTCCTAAGACGAGAATTATAAAATAGAATTATGATATTATAAAATAAACTCCTAATGAAATGAACGATGAATTTAATAAAAAAATAATAAAAGATTTCGGACTTGATGGTATGAGTAGCAGGGAGCAGGAAAGAATGATTGAAAAAATCGGCAACCTTCTTTTTGAGTCAGTGGTAGAAAGGGCCGTCGATTTGATGAATGAAGAGGTAATGAATGATTTTGACGGGACGGTTGGGAGCGCAGGGAGTGATTATCAAAAAGTCATTTCATTTCTTAAATCCAGGGTGCCCGGGTTTGATAAAATAGTTTCTGAAGAGATGTCTCGCCTTAAACGCGCCACTTCCGGTATATTTGCATAAAATTATGCTTTTGATATGATATAGCGTATTGCAAATAAGCGGGTTTTTAATTGCTCGCAAAAATTTAATAATAATTTTAATTTAATTTTTATGGCAGAAGTATTTGATCGTTCCAAACCTCACGTAAACGTCGGCACCATCGGCCACGTTGACCATGGTAAAACAACTTTAACCGCAGCTATCCTCAAGATTCTTGATATGCATAAAGCGGAAGGTTATGGTTCTCGTGTTGAGGGTGTAGATAATATAGACAATGCGCCTGAAGAGAAGGCAAGAGGCATTACTATCGCTCTCCACCACTCCGAATATTGGACACCGGTCAAGCATTACGCTCACATTGATGCTCCGGGACACGCCGATTACATAAAAAACATGATTACTGGTGCCGCTCAAATGGATGGCGCAGTACTTGTGGTTGCCGCTACTGACGGAGTTATGCCTCAAACCAGAGAACATATCCTTTTGGCTTACCAAGTCGGTGTGCCTAAAATCGTAGTTTTCCTAAACAAATGCGACATGGTGTCCGAGCAGGACCTCATTGACTTAGTTGAAGAGGAGATCCGAGACCTTTTGAACAAAAATCATTATGACGGAGCCAATACTCCTATTATCCGAGGTTCCGGCCTTAAAGCTTTGGAAGCCAAAGACGCAAACGACGAATGGGCCAAAAAAGTATTTGAACTTGTTAACACTCTTGATACTTACATCCCGACACCTGTCCGCGATCTTGATAAACCGTTCCTTATGCCGGTTGAAGATATATTCTCAATTGAAGGGAGAGGTACCGTTGTAACCGGGAAGATTGAAAGAGGTATAGTAAAAGTCGGTGAAGATGTTGAAGTTATCGGTCTACAAGCCGCTCAGAAGACAACCGTCACCGGTATCGAAATGTTCAACAAACAATTAAACGAAGGTCAAGCTGGAGACAATGCGGGCATTTTGCTTCGCGGTTTGAAGAAAGAAGATGTTCACCGAGGTCAAGTTATATCCAAACCGGGGACCGTTACTCCTCATACCGAATTTGAATCAGAAGTTTACATTTTGAAGAAAGAGGAAGGAGGCAGACACACCCCGTTCTTTACCGGATACAAACCTCAATTTTATATCCGAACTACTGATGTAACCGGAGAAGTGACCTTGAAGGGGGGAGTAGAGATGGTTATGCCTGGAGACACGGTTACTTTTAAAGTTAAATTAGTGGCGCCAGTAGCTTTGGAAGAAAAACAGAGATTTGCTATCCGTGAAGGAGGCAAAACCGTTGGTGCTGGAGTGGTAACAAAAATAGTAGCTTAAATTTATTAGATTTCGTCAGAATAAAATTTGCAAAAGTCCTCGGGTCGCTTTGCTCAACCAGACTTTTGAAATTTTATTCTGACTCATCTCAAAAAATGGCTGAAAGTACTTTAAAAAAAGAAAAAGCTTCTAAAGTTCCTAAAACACTTAAGGGTGAGAAAGTAAAAAAATCTTCTAAAAAAGAAGAAGCTATTTCTAAACTGCGCATAAAAGTGATGGCTTATGAGTATAAAATTTTGGATCTTTCAGTCAAACAGATTATAGATACCGCAGTCCGTTATGACGCTAAAATCGTAGGACCGATACCTCTGCCAACAGAAATAAAAAAGTGGACAGTTAACCGTTCTCCTTTCGTCTATAAAAACGCCAGAGAGCAATTTGAGATGCGGGTGCATCGCAGAGTCATCGATATCATCAATCCTTCCCCTAAAATAATGGACGCTCTAATAAACCTCTCTCTGCCGTCCGGTGTGAACATTGATGTAAAAATAATGTAGCCTGAAATTTTGTAGCCGCTCCACTCGTCAAAATTTCGGACTTGCATTTTGATCGGATATTTGTTATCTTTTTATAAAGCCAATCGGCCTTTTTTATTGAAGGATATGAAATTTATTTTAGCCAAAAAGGTAAATATGACCCAAATCTTTGGGGAAGACGGAACTGTACAGCCAGCGACTGTTTTGAACGTAGAGCCTGTTACCGTTTCTCAAATTAAGACCAAAGAAAAGGACGGCTATAACGCAGTCCAGATAGGCACTGGCTCTCGCAAAGAAAAAAACATTTCGAAAGCAGTCAGAGGCCATTTAAAAGATATCGGCAACTTGGCAACTCTCAAAGAGTTTAGAATAGAAGAAGCATCTTCATTAAATAGGGGAGACAAAATCTCTTTGGATATCTTTGTAATTGGAGACAAAATTGCCGTTTCAGCCGTGTCAAAAGGGAAAGGTTTTCAAGGGGTAGTTAAAAGACACGGATTTCACGGTGGTCCTCGTTCTCACGGACAAAAACACTCCGAAAGAGAGCCGGGTTCTATTGGTGGTGGAGGCAGATCTGGAGGTAAAGTTATAAAAGGTATGAGGATGGCCGGTCGGATGGGAAGCGACAGAATAACGGTAAAGAATTTGAAAGTAATCGGTATAGACAAAGAAAATAATATAATGTTGGTTTCTGGCGCAGTACCGGGGAGGAGAGGAACACTGGTTGAAATCAGAGGCTAATTTAAAAACCATGGACGCTAAAGTTTACAATCAAATAGGAAAAGAAATCAGCACGGTAAAATTACCGGAGAACGTCTTTGGTTTATCTTGGAACGAAGATTTGGTGCACCAAGTTACCATAAGCATGATGGGAAACAAAAGAACACCGATAGCTCACACAAAAAACAGAGGAGAAGTGGCCGGCTCTGGTATAAAACCCTGGCAACAAAAAGGGACCGGTAGAGCCAGACACGGTTCTCGCAGAAGCCCTTTGTGGGTTGGTGGTGGCGTATCTCATGGACCTAGGAACGACAAAGATTATTCAAGGAAAATAAATAAAAAGATGAAAATGAAAGCACTTTTTACCGTACTTTCTCGTAAATTTAAAGACGGAGAAATAATTTTTCTTACGGATATTTCCTTAAAAATACCAAAGACCAAAGAAGCAAAAAATATAATTACTTCTCTTTCAAAAATAAAAGAATTTAGTTCGATTGGAAGAAGGAAAAATGCCGCTTTCATCGCACTTCAAGAGAAAGATCAAAATGTTTCGAAAAGTTTCCGTAATTTTAGTAATTTGGAGTTGGGTCTTGTGAAAGATTTAAACGCTATGGACCTTTTGCAATACAGATACCTCGTTATGACTGAACCGGAAAAATCAATAGCGATACTTTCTTCTAAGATGAAATAAACATCATGGCAACAAATTTAAAATCAAAATACGCAGATATCATATTAAAACCTCGTATAACCGAGAAGGCTACTTTTGTTTCCGAAGCCAATGTACATATTTTTGAAGTTGATCCAAAAGCAAGCAAGGGACAAATCACTGAAGCTTTTAAAGCTTTTTATAAAGTTTCTCCAGTTAAAGTAAATATCGTCAAAAATCCTGCCAAAAAAGTTTTTGTGAGGGGTAAAATAGGCAGCAAAAATGGAGTAAAGAAAGCTTATATATATTTAAAGAAAGGAGATAAATTAGAATAAAAAACATGGCAATGAAAGAATACAAACCAAGATCAAATCCTAGAAGACATATGTCAGTAGTGTCTTTTAAATCTGTCTTGACCGGACATGAACCGTTGAAGGCCCTTACTTTTGGCATAAAAAGATCTGTAGGTAGAAATAATGCCGGTAGGATAACGGTACGTCACAAAGGAGGAGGTCACAAGAGGCTCTTTAGAGAAATTGATTTTAGATATGACAAAATAAATATTCCTTATAAAATTGTTTCAGTAGAATATGACCCAAATCGCACTGGATTTATCGGTCTAGCTGTGTATAAAGATGGTGAAAAGAGATATGTACTTTTGCCTAAAAATATTAAAGTTGGTGAAGAATTTTTGACGGCGGAAAATGCAGAAATAAAGTTGGGTAACAGATTACAACTTAAAGATATACCGGTTGGCGCTTTTGTTTATAACGTGGAATTAAAACCAAAAGGAGGGGCCAAGATAGCCCGTTCAGCCGGCAATTTTGTCCAAGTGATTGCTAAAGATGCCGGATACATTGATTTGAAAATGCCATCAACTGAGGTACGAAAAGTGAGGGAAGGCTGCTGGGCAAGTATCGGTGAAGTTTCAAATGAGGAAAAAAGACTTGAAAATTACGGCAAAGCAGGCAAAAGTAGATGGAAAGGTATCCGTCCTACGGTACGAGGTACTGCTCAAAATCCGGTTGACCACCCACACGGCGGAGGTGAAGGCAGACAAGGCAGAGGCCGAAGACGCGCTATTTCTCTATGGGGTAAACCTACCGGTAAAGGCCAAAAGTCTCGCCGAGCCAAGAAATATTCAAACAAAAATATGGTAAGCAGAAGGAAAGTTGGTAAAAAGGAATAAAACCCCGCCCATAAAATTTTAAAATAAATATTATGATTACAATTTCATCAGTAAATATTGAGGAGAGGCAGAAGCTAGATTTGCGGTCTGGAGATACAATTCGTGTTACCCAAAAAATAGTTGAAAAAGATAAAAAGACCGGCAAACCAAAAACAAGATTGCAAGACTTCGAGGGCACATGCCTAGCAGTAAAACACGGCAAAGAAGCAGGGGGTACTTTCACTTTAAGAAAAGTGGCAAGCGGCGTCGGAGTAGAGAGAATTTTCCCCATTTATTCTCCAATGATTGAAAAAATAGAAGTAGTCAGACGTTCAAAAGTCCGAAGGGCCAAGCTTTATCACATTCGCAAAAAAGCCGCTAAAGACATCAGACGTCAAATAAGAAACATAAGAAGCTTGCCAGATATAGAGGAAACTATTATTTCTGAAGTTGCAGAAGAAGCAAAAACTGAGTAATCAAAAAAACTCTTTCTCGTCATAAGTTTTTTATTTGAAAAAAGCTGAAAAATAGCTATACTAATTTGGTATTGCCCAGGTGTTGAAATTGGTAGACATTTATCCTTGAGGTGGATAAGCCCTCACGGGCGTGGAGGTTCGAGTCCTCTCCTGGGCACCAGAATATTAAGAAGAAAAATATTTTTATGATATAATTAAAAATTATGAAGGTCGGAAAAGTTACACATTATTATGACAACATAGGGGTTGCCATATTGGAGCTCAAAAAAACCCTGAAAGTCGGCGACAAGATAAAGTTTGAAGGTCACGATGCCGATTTTGAGCAAGAGGTTACATCGCTCCAAGTTGACCACGAGCCTGTGGAGAAAGCATCCAAAGGTGAAATGGTAGGTTTAAAGACTGATAAGAAGGTCAAAGAGGGTACAGAAGTAGAGAAAGTTTAATTTACACCCCTATAATTTAAAAAAGTTTTCACTTTTATTGTTTTTGAGTATTGTCAGTTTTTTCACCTGTAATCTGGAAAAATTCTATTTTTTATGCCAGAATATAAAATTAATGGTGGTACTAGCTCAACTGGTTAGAGCGCCGCTCTGTGGAAGCGGAGGTTATGGGTTCAACTCCCATGTATCACCCATGTAGCAAAGCGAAATGGGTGGTAAGTGTGCAAACTACTTTGCACACGGCTGGGATGTTGAAAGCCGGAGTATGTTTTTTATAGCAATAAAAAACTACGAAGCGGGGTCGCGGAAATCTGTGAGTGTCTGACGAACAGATTATCCGTGACCAACTCCCATGTATCACCCAGCGAAGCTGGGGGATAAGCAAGCAAACTACTTTGCTTGCGTCATGGGAGGTGAAAAGGTTCTCCCATATTTTTGAGGATTTTTAATCCGAAAAGATGGGAAACCTGTACAGATTCTGTAAGAATCAACCCCATGCACCCCATCTTATCTATGACAAGCAATCCACATAAAAGAAGTGCGGGAGTTTTATTTTGATATAATATAGATGTGGTTAAGTTTATTTTTATTTGATCAAATTAATTTAATATGGAACCGACAAATACAGACTATAAGCAGATGCTCACAGAGATAATCAAAAAGCAGATAGTTATCTTGGGACCTCAGATGGCCGTGCTCAAAGCCAGAGCCGTGCCCGGACTTAAAGTGTCTGATCAGGGTGAAGTGACCAGTGTTTCCGGACCGGAGCAGGTTGTACTCCAAAAACTGATAGATGAATACGTTGCTCTTTCTGGAGAAATCGTTAAAAACGCGGTTAATTCCATTTTTGAAAAATATCCGTCAATCAAACGCTAATTTTATTGTTTAGTTATAAAATATGAAAAAGTTTTTATCATTGATTATCGTCGGAGTTGTGGCAGTAGGGCCGGTTATTGTGCTCGCTCAAAATTGGGATATACCACAATCCAATGACGGTATTGCTTATGCTTCTATATTTGCTGGTAATTTCTCTTTGCTCCTTTCTATCCTTATAGGGATTATCGCTAATGTTATTATTTTTAGAGCGGCAAAAAGACTTGGGGGCGGACTGTTTGGATCGGTTCTTAATTATATTGGGATTGGCGTATCTTTTATTGTTTTGGGAACCATTGCCACGGTTGTGAACCCATGGTTTATAAGCTT
>MHWS01000006.1:8580-18024 GCA_001824215.1 Candidatus Zambryskibacteria bacterium RIFCSPLOWO2_12_FULL_39_16
AAGCTTTTGGTTTAATATAACAAGCACTGCCTGTTTCGCAGTAGGGTATATATTTACGGTTATCGGTGCCAACAAGCTTCTTAAAGGCATAATGAGTACTTAAATGAATACTGCGCTTTTTTCGAGCGCCATGATATTTAACTTTTTAATTCCAATATTTCTATTGTTGGTTATTTTGGTTTTTTATTTTTACTACTCCCTTAAAAAAAGAGAGAAAGAAACCACAAAGGAAAGAGAAGAATCAACTCGCCGTCTTTATGAACTTACCATACTTAAAGAGCTGGGGGAGAGAGTCGGGTACTCTTTGAATGTTGAAGAGATTCTTCAAATAATAACCGGGTCTCTAAAGCAATTTATAGATTATACGGCTGTGGGTTATATAGTTATCAATCCCGAGAAAATAAAAATAAATACCCATATTGAAAAATCCGTAAGCCGTTCGTTTTTATCGGAAATGAAAGATAGAATGATTGCCTCACTTTCCGCTTTGACCGACAAATCTTTTGATTCCTCGGCAATTGATGAGGTGGTTTCCGGAGCGATTGTTGTTGATGAAATAAAACAGAACATAGGCTCTTTATTTAATATCCCTCTTGTTATAGGAGGTGCTGTTGCCGGAGTTTTGACTGTGGCTCATATAGATGTCGGTTTATATAAAGAAGAAGATATGACTATATTGTATAAAATTACAGGACGAGCCTCGGAAGCGGTTTCTCGCCTAGAGGAAGTAGTAGAGATGGAAAAAGGCAAATTGAATGCCATGGTTTTAAGTATGGAAGACGGGGTTTTGATGGTTGATACCGAATACAGAGTAGTTGTTGCCAATCCGGCTATCAAGAAAATTATAAAATTTAATCTTTTAGCTGATGGAAAAGATGTAAATTTTTTTGATTTTGTTAACGCCTTGGGAGGTAAATTTGATATACATGGAAAGCTGGAAGAGGTAATTAAAAAGAAAAACCCATATTATTCGGAAAGAATAAATATTGACGATTCATTTTTTGAAATAGGAGTCTGCTCGGTTTCGCACTCTATGCTTAAAGGGGGCGACCAGATACTCGGTGCAGTAGTAGTTTTTCACGATATTACAAAAGATATAGAACTTGAAAGAGTGAGGGAAGAATTCACTTCTATGATTGTGCATGAACTCCGTTCACCTTTAGATGGTATAAAAAAGATAATAGAACTTATGATTTCTGGGTCTATTTTGGCTAATTCAGATAAATTTAAAGAATATTTAAATATGGCTCACCAGAGCTCCGCCTCTATGCTTGAATTAATCAATGATATTTTAGACTTTTCAAAACTTCAGGCGGGCAAGTTTGAAGTAAACAAAGAAAAGGTCGATATAAAAGAAATAGTGGAAAATAAAATTTCGTTTTACAAAATTTCCGCTGATGCCAAGAATCTTTCTTTGCAATCTTTCTTCAGCAACAATTCCCCTCAATTTTCTGAATTTGACCCACAGGCAGTCAAGCAAATTCTAAACAATTTTATTTCAAACGCCATAAAATTCACTTCTCGAGGTGGTTCGGTTTTGTTGTCTGTCTTTACTTATAAGCCCGGTGAGCCACTACCCACAGATTTGGCAAGGGATAAATTTATTGTATTTCCAGAAACAGCCGATATAAAAATCAATGTTCCTGCTTTATGTGTGGCGGTTTCTGATACTGGTATCGGTATTTCAAAAACTAATCTGGAAAATTTATTTCACACTTACAAACAAGTTAGGCTAAACTCATCTGATGATCAAAATAAAGGTACCGGACTTGGTTTGGTTATCGCCAAAGGTATAGTAGAGGCTCATGGCGGCAAGATAGGGGTAGTATCAAAAGAGGGTATAGGATCAAGTTTCTTCTTTACTATACCTTTGTAATTGTGATATTATGTATTTGTAATAATTAAAAGAAAAAAGCCGTCCCTTAATGGATCTTGGGACGACATGATTTCACTAAATCAAATGAAAAAAATACTCGTGATAGATGATGACCAATTTTTCTCTAAGACTCTGGAAGCGGCGCTGCCTGCCGGTAAATATTCTCTGCTCAGCGCTGAAGACGGAGAAGTCGGCTTGCAAAAACTCATATCTGAAAAACCGGATTTGGTCATACTTGATTTAATGATGCCAAAGCTTGACGGCACTGCCTTTTTAAAGAAACTTCAAGAATCAAAAGATTTGCCAAAAGTGCCGGTATTAGTATCTTCAAATCTGTCCAGTGTTAAAAAAATAAGTGATGTAATGGCTATGGGCGCTGTCGGCTATGTTATAAAATCAGACGAAAGTTTGCAATCTATCGTTCAAGATATTGAAAGAGTACTCGGAGAAAATTTAGAGAAAAAATAACAATCAGCCGAGAAGACTATATTATTTTTGTAATAAGACTGCCAAAATAAACAGTCAAAAGAGTACTTGGAAGGAAACCAATCATTGTACCTATGATGTAGTCTTTTGTTTTTATTCTGGAAACTCCCATTAAAATACTTAAAGCACCAGCAGGCATTATGGGTGTCATCCTTAAAATCATAATGCCCCAAATGGAGCTGTCCTCCAATTTTTTATTGTGTTTATTAAGATATACAAAATACCTATGTTCCAAAATTTTCTCTACCCATTCTTTACCCAATTTTCTTGATACCAAAAATACAATAATGGAACTTAGAACTCCTCCGATAAATATATAAATAAATCCGTATTTAAAACCAAACAAAATGCCGGCAATTAACATAAATGGAGTGGCAGGAATAAAAGTTGTCCCCAGTGTATATATTAAAATAAAAATAAGGGGGGCCCAAATGCCAAAAATTTTTAAATACCGCCCTATTTCTTTTGAATCAATGTCATATCCTAAAATTTCAAATGTCAAAAACGAACCAATTATTAAAATTATAAAGGCAACAAAAATAATCTTTTGCAATTTCTGCCAGTTCATATTACAATAATAGCATCTATATGATTTAGGCGGACAAGAAGTGTTGTTATTGACCTACAATTATTTATAACTAAATCTTTATGTTCAATCAATTTTTAGGAGAAGAAGGAGTCAAAAGGGTATCTAAATGGACGGCCATTTCACTTATACTTCTTTCGGCATTTCTTTTGGTAGAAGTTATCAGTGGTTTAAAAGAGCTACCGAATATAGGCAAAGAAGTTTACCCTCAGTCAACTATTATTGTTTCCGGAACCGGAGAAGCCTATGCTATACCCGATATAGCCACCTTCAGCTTTTCAGTGGTTGAGACTGGTATGACTGTAAAACAGGCTCAAGAAAAAGCTGATACAAAAATCAATAAAGCTCTAGCCGCCGTCCGTGAATCAGGGATAGAAGATAAAGATATCAAGACCACAGGCTACAATGTTTACCCAAAATACGAATGGTCAAATTCTGTATGCCCAAATTCGACTAGCGTGACTGGTGTCGCAATTTATTGTCCTCCAGGCAAACAAGTTTTGACCGGTTATGAAGTTAACCAAACCATTACCATCAAAGTGAGAGATACGGAAAAGGTGGGGGATTTGGTAACCAAAGTTGGAGCTATAGGAGTTTCCAATATAAGTGGAGTTGAATTTACTGTTGATAACAGGGATCAGTATATCGCAGAAGCCAGAGAGCAGGCTATCATTAAAGCTAAAGCCAAAGCAAAAGAATTGGCCAAACAACTTGGGGTAAGACTTGGCAGCATCCTTTATTACAGTGAAAATGGTAGCCCAATCTATTATGGAGCAGCAGGAAAAGGTGGCACAGATATGATGATCTCATCAATCGCACCTGTAGTAGCAGAGTTGCCAACCGGCGAAACTAAAATAACTTCTGATATTAGCATTACTTACGAAATTAAATGAACATTTGACTTTATTTTGTAGGGGAGTACAATGAGAAGACAATTAAATAAAAGACCCCGCAAGGGGTTTTTTCGAAACTGAATTTTATTTATTTTATAAACAAACGCAAAAAATATTATGTCAATAATGAGTTATTTAAAAGAAACGAAAGGAGAACTTTCTCATGTCAATTGGCCAAGCCGAAGGCAATCGGTTATTTTTTCATTGGTCGTTATTATTATATCTGTCTTGATGGCATTCTTTTTAGGTTTGTTTGACCTTATCTTTTCTAAAATACTTAATTTGTTTATATGAGTCCCGTTAGAAATAGCGGAAATTAAAATATGAAAAATTTAAATTATTACTTAATTACAAATAGAGGTTGCATGCTGAAGCATGTAATTTCCTATTTCTAAACAGGATGAGCAAACAACAAATACAAGAAGGCAGAAACTGGTATGCCATCCATACCTACTCAGGCTATGAAAATGCAGTAGCCAGAAACTTAAAACAGCGCATTGAATCTTTGGGCATGGAAGGAAAAATATTCAATGTTATAGTGCCGACAGAAAAAAAAATAAAGATTAAAGGCAACAAACGGGTAGAAGAAGAGGAAAAAATTTATCCCGGATATGTTTTGGTTGATATGGTAGTAACTGATGATTCGTGGTACGTAGTTAGAAATACTCCGAGAGTAACCGGCTTTGTCGGTTCGGGAGTTTTCCCTGTGCCGGTTGATCCGAAGGAGGTGGAGACTCTTTTCAAGAGAATGAACTCAGATAAAGTAAAGCATAACATTGATCTTTCTCTGGATGATGCGGTCAAGATCGTTGATGGGCCGTTTAAAGATTTGGAGGGTAAGATAGGGGAGGTTGATGAAGAAAGAGGCAAAGTTAAAGTATTGGTACCTATGTTTGGCAGAGAGACGCCGGTAGAGCTAGATTTCTTGCAAGTCAAAAAGATTTAAGGAGCATAGCGACTATAAATCTTCTGATGCCGCCATCCCTCTTTTCCCTTGGCGGCGCAAAGAATTTAAGATTTGAAAAATTATAAGAATTAAGGTAGAGTAGCGCTTATGGCAAAAAAGATAACAAAAAAAATAAAGTTGGTGATAACGGCGGGCAAAGCCACGCCCGCTCCCCCGGTAGGCACTGCTTTGGGTCCGGCTGGTATAAACATTGGCGAATTTGTCTCTAAATTTAATGAAGCCACCAAAGATATGGATGGGGTTGTCCCGGCGGAAATTACTGTCTATGAAGACAGGACTTTTAGTTTTATTCTTAAAACTCCTCCGGCATCAAGTCTCATAATGAAAGCTCTTGGTATAGAAAAAGGCGCTGGCAAAACTCCGTCTGAAAAAGTAGGCACTATCACCAAGAAACAGCTTGAAGAAATTGCCCAGAAAAAAATGGTTGACCTGAATGCCAACGATATGGAAGCTGCGGTTAAAATAATCGCCGGCACTTGCCGAAGTATGGGCGTTGAAGTCAAGGGTTAAAATAAATATATAAATCACAAAACAAAAAGACTTCTAAGACAAGCCTTTTTGTTTTGTTTAAAATGTGTAAACTGAAGAAGGGAGTTACTTTGATAAGGAGAAACAATCGTGGCTAATACTAAGTTGTTCGAAGAGATAGGTTCAGATGATAAGACAAAACGACTCTTTGCAATTGCCGGAAAGATTTTGAGCGATTCAAAGCTTTTAAGCGATCTTGAACCCGAAGATCGCATTGTTGATACTCTGGAAGATCTTCAAACAATATCTAAGGTCTTCAAACTTCTCGGTGCGCAGGTGGTGCTCACTATGGGTACATTTGACGTATTCCATGTCGGGCATGCCCGATATATTCGTAAAGCCCGTCAAAATGGATCACTTCTCATCGTCGGTCTTGATGACGATGAAAAAGCAAGGGCGAGAAAAGGTGAAAATCGTCCAACCATTCCATATATCGAACGCTCAGAACTCATTACTTACTTTAGATATGCCGATGTCATTGCTAAAAAATCAATTGAAAATAAAAAATGGGCAATGATAGAGGCTGTCCACCCACACATACTCATTGCTGTTGAGGGGACATATTCACAAGAAGAAATCGGTACTCTTCAGGCAATGTGTGAAGGGATGAAAGTCATAGTTTTGCCACGGCAGGCAGAAACGAGCACTAGCTCCAAAGTACGCAGGATGGCTCTTTATGGGGCCGAAATGCTCAAGACTGCTCTTCAAGAGGTATTGATTAAAACAATACATGATGTTGTCAATGAGACTATCGAAAAAACGTACGAGGATATGAGGGATAGGAAGGAGTGAATGAAATGAAAATCATAGTCGCATATGTGCCAGTCCTGCATAGCGGATACGAAAGATTCTTTGAACGTCACAGAGATGCCGACATTCTGGCCCTCTTTGGTCCGCAAACAGTTAGCCGTTTCGATTGGCTTCGCAAAGATCTTAGGCGATTGAGTTTTGAGCGCCTACTGCAGGCCGTTCGCAGTTTGGGAATCTTCAAGGAAGTTGTTTTTCTTGAAGATGTTTCTCGAACAACGCTGGGACTAGCAAGCTCAATCGTTATGCCAGACGAAACGGAATGCCGTGAGATCGCTAAAACCGATTTTATCGGTATGCCCGTTACTTTTGATCCTGTGTTCTTGCGCTATGACAAGAAGCGAACCGAAGAGGTTCATATTCCATCAGCGAAAAACATTGATACATCGGAAGCAGTGCGACTGATGCGTATTGCGCTCGATGAATCTGTCAAAAGCCCTGACTGGTGGATTCAAGTCGGAGGACTTCTTGTACGTGATGGAGAAGTAGTCATAGCTGGGCACAATATTCACAAACCAGACGATCGGGAGACTTTGTTCAGAGGCGATCCGCGTAGTAATTATACACGCGGCATCAATATTGAACTGACTCTCGTTGAACATGCCGAACGAGTGATTATCGGCGAAGCGGCACGACATGGGATTATGGTTTCCGGATGTGACCTTTATGTGACCACTTTTCCGTGCCCGCCGTGTGCATATCAGATAGTACACACCGGCATAAAGCGTTGTTTCTTCAAATATGGTTATTCAATTTTGGAGGCCGAAGAAAATTTAACGGCTGCCGGGATTGAGCTCTTTCAGGTGGTTCAGAAGTGACTCTCGAAGTTTTGAGGGTCACTTTTTGTATCCGATTTTTTGCTTAATTGATTCCGAATCTTTTTTTTGTTTATATCCTGAGATAAGGTGGGCGTGAAGGTGAGTGATAGAGGCACCTGTGTATTTTATATCACCGAATCTCATAAGAAATGCTCCTCCTCTAATATTGAATTTTTTCTTAATCCATCGGATATGACTAAAAAGTTCTATCATTGATTGAGGAGAAATCTTCTCGACAGAATCGATATGTTTTTTATAGTTGATAATCATATGAACCCGTGAACCTTCATAAGGATAGTCATTTTTAGTCACAAGC
Organism: Candidatus Zambryskibacteria bacterium RIFCSPLOWO2_12_FULL_39_16; assembly: GCA_001824215.1. Taxonomy (GTDB): domain Bacteria; phylum Patescibacteriota; class Minisyncoccia; order Phycocordibacterales; family WO2-35-19; genus WO2-35-19. The sequence continues at coordinate 15,858 of MHWS01000006.1, forward strand.
CAATTTTTTCCTTCTCTTAAAATAGGTTCTCTGTGGTTTTTTTCAAAATATTTTCGGCAAAACGGGCAAATTTTCATTTTCTGCAAATCTTCCATTTGTTTAAGCTGTTCGGGAACCCGCGCATTTGCCATATTAAAATATTTTTTAGTGGCCATATAAAAATGATTATAGTTAAATTTTTTAAAAAAGAAAGCCGTCCCGGTAGTCGTCGGGACGGCCACTAATTAACCGCAGAGAACTGTTCTCTTTATATTGCGACCGGTATTTCTTTGATACCGGGATGTGGATTGTAGTCGGAAAGTTCAAAGCTTTCTCTCCTGAATGAAAAAATATCATCCGGAGGGTTTTTGAGGGTAACCGTAGGAAGTGGTATTGGTTTACGCTCGAGCATCTTCTCTACAGCCTCAAGTTGATTTACGAAAATGTGAGCGTTTGAGAAGCTGTGTACATACTCATATGGTTCTACACCGAGAACATGAGCAATTGCGAGTGTGAGAGCAGCATACTGAGCCATGTTTGAGGGTACTCCGACAGGGACGTCGGCTGACCGCTGAAACATATGCAGTGTAAGTCTGCGGTCCGGAGTTATATCAATATGGACCCAGCCATGACAAGGTGCAACGACGACTTTTTGAGTACGTCCTTTGCGCCGGCCTATGTATTCCGGTATCCACGGATCGATAAACAGAGTTCGTAGATGCGGATTTTCTTTTGCTTCAGCCAACACTTCTGCAAATTGGCCGAATGGGGTTCCATTTGCTGTGGGACGAGAGCTGAATCCTGGACCATATGATCCCGGCCCAAGGTCTCCAGGCTCTAAGCCACGCTTCCTGCACTTCTCGACCGTTGCCCAATCCTTCCACCAATAGCACCCAAACTCTTCAAGTTGATTGAGAGTCCGAACGCCATTCACGAAAGCAAAGATTTCGCCGATAGCCTGCTGCCAGATGGTGACAGGCAGGCGTTCGGATATCTTTGGGTTCATGTTGCGGTCGGTAATGATTGGAAATCCGTTCTCCAATCGAAACCGCATCGGATTTGGAGCAATTAACCGTATAGCATCAACGCCTTGTTGGCTCTTGACTCTTGTTCCATTCTCCAAAATTTCTCGCAGGATATGCTTGTACTGCACATCCGGAGAGCGTTCCAAATATGGCTTATACGGTATTGTTGTCACCTTACACCGTCCTTTTTCAAACAACTAATCTAATATGTATTCTCCACAAAAATAGAAAATAATCAAACACTTAAACAACAAGGCCGTCCCGATAACTACCGGGACGGCCACAAAGCCACAAACTAGCCGCAAAGAGCTGTTCTCCGTCTAAGGACATTATAGGCAGAATTAACTTGGTCTCTTTCTGCCCCGATCTCACCAGCTTTGAAAAATTGGAAGTAAGAGCTCTTCCAATCTCCCATTATGTAATTGGGTGAACCGGGAAAGAAAGTATCTCCCCCCTTAAACTTTTCATAGATCATCGTCCAGTGGATCTCATCTGTCATTGGTAGTGCCAGAGCGTAGATCTGAGCTCCGCCCATAATCCAGACGGTCTCTGACATGGAACTCCGCATTGCTTCTTCAAGCGAATGGGCGACCACCACCCACGAATTCCCTGTAGTGAATCTAGGGTTATTGGTCAACACGATATTTTGTCGATTTGCCAAGGGTCGGAATTTCGGAGGGATAGAATCCCAAGTCTTCCTGCCCATGACCACCGAATCATACTCGGTCAATCCGACAAATCTTTCCATGTCAGAGGGAATCTTGCCTCTCCATGGGATATCGCCGTCTTTCCCGATGACGAGCAAACTTCTGTTTTCGCATATTGGTGAAGCAAATACAGATGAAGCAAAGATGATTGAAATCGTCTTTCCGTAAAGCATCACACCCCCTTGTTTTGTTACTTCTTACAAATGACTTCCGAAGTATATTTTCCACAAAAATAGAAAATAATCAAGTATGATAAGATTAAAGCAATGGATATTAAAGAAAAGATAGGAAATTGGATAATGGAAACTTTGAAAATAGAAGGCGATTTTGGGCTTATCCACCCAAAATATATTAAAAATGGCGATTATTCTTTTTTTGCTCCCGCAGGAAAAGCTGAAGAATTTGCGAAGGCCCTTCGACTCACTCCGTTCGCTCAGGGCGATTTTCTATCGAAAA
>MHWS01000007.1 GCA_001824215.1 Candidatus Zambryskibacteria bacterium RIFCSPLOWO2_12_FULL_39_16
ATATGTCAAACAACCAAAATTTAGCAAACAGTATAAAGAAATTACGAGAAGCCAAAGGGCTTTCGCAAGAGAAATTAGCGAGATTGGCCGATGTCGCTAACAACACTCTTATTAAAATGGAATCTGGTGAAAATCAGAATCCAACATTAGACACACTCAAAAAGGTTGCGAGAGCCCTTGATGTAAGTGTTGATGATTTAATTAAATAAACTACTATGATTTTACTTTACATTCTTCTAGCAATAATCGCTTATTACATCTATCGTATTTATCGTCAGAAGGAAGACGAGCGAGAAGCAGTTGCTGATGAAAAATTTGATGCTGAATGGGAAGCAAAGAAAAAAGAGGAATTTAAGGACTATCCTCACCTACTAGGAAAGGTTGATTACACCTGGCTAGAACTTTTTGGCAGGCTGTTTGTCGAAACTGATAAAAACCATCCTGGGCGATGGCAAAATGGTGGCAGCCCACATCTGAATGCTGCTTTTATGATGTATTTGAAAGAGTCTAATAATACAGATCGGGATATTATTGAGGTAGATCATTTATTTGATTCATTGTGGGATTTAACAGAGGAGCTTTTTGAACACCTGGAAAAATATCACGAGAGCACAAAATATGAATATGAAATTGCAATCATTACATTTTGGCAATTAGTCGCACAAGAAGCCGAATCTTTTAAAGGAAAAGATTTTGAAACAATAAAAAAGATGTTTCAATCTGCTCCATTTACTGATATAGAAAAAATCCCTTCATGGTTTCCGAAAAAAGATAATCACCCAGCCAAAGAGCTTTCTTTCAGAGATAAGGAAGGTAATTTCCCTAGAGAATCAGAGGGTTCAAAAATTGTTCACGAAAGAATATCTGTTTAGGAATTTTGGCGAAATAACTCCATGGAAATTACCTTAATAAATCAAGATTGGTATCTAATAACGAAAGATGTTCTCACGGTTTTATTTACCCTCGCTGGTTTAATAATTGCTGGACTTGGTTTAGCTACATGGAAAAAACAGATTAAGGGGTCTAAAGAGTTTGAAGCGGCTCATAATTTACATTTTGCAATGCTTAAATTACGAGAAGCAATAAAACATGTTCGCAATCCGGCCATTTGGCCTTCCGAAAGCCAGCGAGCAGTCAAATTTATAAAAGAAAAAAACCCAGAAAAATCTGACGAGGAATTAAAGAAAAACGAGCACGCGTATGTCTATGAAATGCGTTGGCAGAAAATTACTGATGCATATACCGAAGCAGAATCATATCTTCTTGAGGCAGAAGCACTATGGGGTCATGAAATTATGGATTTAACAAAACCTTTAAACAAAAAGGTTAGAGAGTTAAATATCAACCTCAATCAAAATTTTGCATCACCTGAAATGCGTACAAAAGATTTAATGGCTATCCATGATGTTATTTATGATAAGAGCTCCGAAACAGAACAGGACGCTTTTTCTACTGAAGTTTCTAAGAGTATTGATGCAATAGCTGGTTATCTTAGAGGAAAAATAAAGTAAATTTATGGAAGAAAAAATACAGAAAATTGAAAAAGAGATAAGTGTAATAAAAGAGCGTAATTTACGCGTAGAAGCTGATAAGGCGTGGGAAACGAGTAATTTTCGTATTTTTTCTATCACACTTATCACGTATATTGTTGCTAGTTTCGTTTTATATTTTATTGGAGCGAAAAATTTTCTTTTAAGTGCTTTAGTTCCCACAGCGGGATATTTTCTTTCCGTACAATCTTTACCAGCAATAAAGCGTTGGTGGATTGAAAATTTTTTGCGTGGTAAAGGAAAAGGCCCAACGAATCAATGACTCGTCGGGCCCGGGTTGCACCCTCGTCGCTCACTTCTTCTTGATGAAGGTGTAGGCAATGAGAGCGATGAGGACGATGTTGATTGCCCACCTGTCGGCACCCTTCCCGAAGATCTTCTCCAACCCATTGCCGACAGGGTCAAAGTTGAAAACGACGAGAAGAATTGCGACGAGGAGTGCAACCCACATCCACGGCTTGAACTCAAAGGGCTTCTGTTCTTCCACACTGGCCTCCTTTCTTATTTGGGATTCAGTTTTGTGTCAGACTAGATACGGCGATTATCATACATTAAATCTTTTTGTTTGTAAAGAGATTAGCCGACAATTTTTTTGCGAAAGAAACGGAAGCGAATCCCGCCCGCATTCCTCCCCAGACCCCTCCTGCGGGCGGGAAATCAGTCGAGGCAAAACGAAAAATCCTTTCCCCCAGAAAAACAGATTTTCGTTTTGCCGAGTCCGTATTGAAGCCCCACGCACTGCCCGAATACTTGGAGGGCAGAACCCCGAAAGAAAAACACCCTTTCCATTTTCAAAAGAAATTTCACCCCCGCCAAATCAGAAATGCAAGGAGTGTTTTTTCTTTCGGGGTTGCTGGCGTACTCGCCAGTGCGTGGGGCTTTCTCCGAATCATTTGTTTTGGAAATAGGTTCGAGCTTGGTACAATAAATACACAAGAAATACGAAGTATTTTTGTGCTATCGAGCAAAGCAATTTCTTGCTTTGCGCGTAGGAATCGAACGGCGGAGTGTGAAATTTTCAGTAGAAAATTTCCATGAGCCGGTGCCCAGACCAGAATTTGTTGGCTGAACAAATTTTGAGTCGAGGGAGATATTCCTACCGGTGGCACCATAATCAAAAACCACCCGAAGGTGGTTTTTGATAAGTAGGAACAAATAGCCAAATAGACTATTTTACTGCGTCTTTCAAAGCCTTGGCAGCGCGAAACTTAGGAACTCTCATGGCAGCGACATTAACTGCAGCGCCAGTCCTAGGGTTGCGAGCGACTCTAGCGGCTCTTTGTTTGGTTGAGAATATACCTAATCCAGCAACGGAAACCTCGTCTCCCTTTTTGAGAGCACTTACAATCCCATCTATGATAGTTTCAACAACTTCCTCGGCTTGAACCTTTGTGCCGTTAAGTTTTGCATGTACGGCATCGGCTAAATCTGCTTTATTCATTTTTTTAAAAATTAAAAATTTTTATAATTTCTCGACCCCGCCCAACTCGCCTGTCGGCGGGCGGGCCTCCACACTTTTACCTCCACGAGATAAGTATATATTTAATGGCTTTTTTGGCAATACCTTGACTATGAAGCTGTGGATAGGTATTGTTTTGGGCTACTTTAAACTTTTGCCAATATCCTTTTGAAAGTCTCCGGCTTGTCGGCGGCGATTTCAGAAAGCATTTTGCGATTTATATTTATATTTTTCTTTTTAAGATCACCTATGAATTTGCTATAAGAAAGACCGTTAGTATGCAAGGCAGAATTTAGACGGATGTTCCACAATCTGCGAAAATCGCCTTTTTTATCCCTGCGATGAGCAAATGAATAGGCACCAGCATGAGAAATCGCTTCATAAGCTTGCCTCTCTTTTTTGGATCTTCCAAAACGATAACCTTTGACTTGGCTCAGTATATTTCTGCGTGTTTTGAGAGCGTTTACTCCCTTTTTTACTCGTGACATAAAATTGATTAGAGTTTAAGCGTTATTAAGATATCTGCCTCTATTTTTGTTGGTCATATAAAAAGCAACCGGACGACGCTTTGCTAGTGTCGTGTTGGTTCTATTTTTGGCATTAAAATGGTTTTGACCGATTTTTCTGGTAATCAGTTTGCCATTCTTGGTCACTTTAATGCGCTTCAGATAAGATTTATTTGATTTCATGAATCCTATTTTGCATGTTCTATTACTGATGTCAAGCCTTTTAGGCTTTTCTTTGGCTCCTCAGCGATTTTAAAATCTTCCGGAATAAGCTTAAATATCCTTTCCATTCTTTCTTTCAAAAAAGTTTCGTTCATATACTTGGTTCTACCCGGCAAAAATAAGTTTATTTTCACACGGTGGCCTTCTTTAAGCCATTCTGAGGCTTTTTTTGCCTTAAGATTAAGGTCGTGATCACTGGTGCCAACTTTTATCTGAAGGCTTTTTACTTCAACGGGGCGGGTTTTGGATTTTATAATTTTCTGTTTTTTATTTTCGGAATATAAAAATTTTCCGTAATCAACAATCTTGGCAATCGGCGGAACAGCATTTGGTGATATTTCTACCAAATCAAGTCCAAACCCCAAAGCTTTTGATATTGCCTCTTTGGTTGTCACCACTCCAAAATTTTCTCCTTGCGGACCGATAAGACGTAAGTTTTCCGCCCTAATAAAATTATTTACTCTGTGGTTCGTAGCCAAAAATTATGGATTATCTTTTAAGATAGTTAAAGCGTAGCACTTTTTTTTATTTCTGTCATCCGCCCGTGCCGATACGGACGGGTTAGAAAGAATTTTTAGCGCCACGGATTTCAAAATGAACATGAGAACCAGTAGATTTGCCAGTGGTTCCGATTAAAGCGACAATATCTCCCTGACTGACACTCTCTCCAACTGAAACATTATTCTTACTGTTATGAGCATACAGAGTTTGGGTGCCATTTTTATGTCTAATAACTATATAGTTGCCATAACCTCCATTCCAACCTCCAGTTTTGCTTATAATAACTTGCCCGTCAGCCGAAGCTAATATTGGAGTACCAACTGGAGCAGCCAAATCAACACCATTATATCCGTGGATACCCTGAGTTTTTTTGCCCCCAACGATAGGCCTCAAATAGTACCCGGCATACTCTTTGAGGCCGGAAGAACTCGGACCAACTGAATACGAAGACGACGACACAACCACTTCTCCATCGGGGACTATTATGGTGGAGCCCAGAGCAAGAGGATCTCTCTTTTGCAGGTTGTTGTAAGCCATTATTTCATTTATGTCACCTTTATATTTTTTAGCAATAGAATCAACAGTATCTCCTTTGACGACAGTATGTTTAACTCCAGAAACAGGGAGAATCACCAAGGTGTCTCCAACTTTTAGAGTATTTGAAGACAGGTTATTACCCCATTTTATGGTGTTTACAGTCACATCAAACATCTCTGCTATTTGAGAAATGGTATCTCCTTCATGCACAACATAGACACTGATCTGATCACTTGTTGGTTTGTTGGCTAAAGATTCTAATAAAATACCTGATGGGCCGACACTAGAAACTAGAGCATTATTTTCTATAGTTGGAGAATTAAAAATCTGATTGTTGGCAAGCGGAGTAGCAACCGCCACGAGGAGAGCCATGTTTTGAATATTTTTGCTTTCCAACAGATTTTCTACGTCTGGACCTTTAAATATGCTGCTTAAAAAATCTCCTACTGGACCAGCCGATACAGATATTGGCAATAGCAAAACAACAAGAACCAAAAATAGTTTCCTTCGATTGAGAGGAAATTTAAAATTATTATTTAGCCCGATTTTCCTTAAAATATAACGCTTTTTTGAACCGGGGTCATTAGGTTTTATTAAAATAAGCCTAGGGTTAATGATAATTCAGGATTTTCCGTAAAAATGGCCTATTAGAGCCATATTTCTGTGTTTCAGAAAACTACAAACACGCTTAAGATTGTATCAAAAGTGGACCCTTAATCAACTTGGGGTGTGCATAGAATGTGAATAAAATAAAATTGTTGGAATGAAAAGATTTCTGATAAGATAACTGGGTGGATTATTTTTCTGAATTAAATGAAGCTCAAAGGGAAGCGGTGGATACAACCGAAGGGCCACTCTTGGTGCTTGCGGGCGCAGGGGCAGGCAAAACGAAGACTATAACTTATAGAATCTTAAATTTAATCAAAAAAGGAACCCCCGCCGAAAATATTTTAGCGGTCACCTTTACCAACAAGGCCGCCAAAGAAATGGAAGAGAGGATTTCAAAGCTTTTAGGAGAAAACCCAGAATTAAACAGGCCAATCTCAATCTCCGGCAAGCCTTTTGTTTCCACTTTTCACGGGCTAGGAGCTTTTATTATAAAAGAAAATTGGAAAGATGCCGGGGTTAAAAAACATTTCAGCATTTATAACAGAGAAGACTCCAAAAGAGCAGTAAAAGAATCTCTCCAAAAAAACGACTACGACCCCAAACAATTTGAGCCGGGTAAAATCCTCTCTATCATTTCGCGTGAAAAAGGCAATTTTGTGACTGCGGATGGATATTTTGAAGGAGCCGGCAGTGAATATTTTGGCGGTATTGTAGCAAAAGTTTGGCAGGATTATGAAATAATTTTACGCAAAGAAAATGCTTTGGATTTTGACGATTTATTACTCATCGCTGCTAAACTTTTAAACAAGGAAGAAATAAGAAAAATTTATAATAATAGGTGGAAATATGTACACATTGATGAGTACCAAGATACTAATAAAGTGCAGTACCGGATTGCAGAAGCTATCGTCAGAGACCATCAAAATATTTGCGCAGTAGGAGACATTGATCAAAATATTTACAGCTGGCGGGGGGCCAATATAAAAAACATACTGAATTTTGAAAAAGATTACAAAAAAGCGAAGCTTGTTGTACTAGAAGAAAATTATCGCTCCACAAAAACCATCTTGGCGGTTGCCAATAAAATAATTGAGAAAAATAAATTCAGAAGAGAAAAAATTTTGGTAACTAAAAATGCGGTGGGGGAGAGGGTAGGTATTTTTGAAGCTCTGACCGAAAATCACGAAGCTCAATTTATTGTCGAGAAAGTAAAAGAGTTGCAAAAAAGCGGAGTGATTTCATCCGAAATAGCCGTACTTTATCGGGCTAATTTTCAATCACGTGTTTTGGAGGAAGAATTTTTGACTAAAAATGTTCCTTATCAAGTATTAGGAACAAGATTTTTTGAAAGGAAAGAAATAAAAGATATTTTGGCGTTTTTAAGATTTTGTCTTAATCCGGAAAGCATCCCTGATTTAAAACGGATTATAAATGTACCGCCCCGCGGCATAGGGAAAACCACTCTTTTAAAAATCGTGGAAGGAAAAGAAGATTTATTGCCGACCGGAATGAAAATAAAAATGAATTCTTTCCGAGATCTCCTGCGGAGAATTAAAAACTTTGCTCTAGAAAACCCACCTTCAAAAACTATTTTGTTTATAGCTGAAGAAGTCGGCTTAAATAAAAATTTGGAAAAAACGGAGGAGGGGATAGAGAGGATAGAAAATATAAAGGAGCTGGCTGTTTTGGCTTCCAGATATGATAAATCAAATCCGGAAGATGGGATAGAAAAGTTATTGGAAGATACTTCTTTGACTTCGGATCAAGACAGTGACAAAGAAGAAAAAGACGGGGTCAGGCTAATGACGGTGCATGCCAGTAAAGGCCTTGAATTCTCTTATGTTTTTGTCACTGGCCTCGAAGAAGGACTTTTCCCCCATGACAAGAACAACGACGAAAACGTAAGCGAAGAGGATGCCGAGGAAGAAAGAAGGCTTTTTTATGTGGCTGTCACTAGAGCCAAGAAAAAACTTTTTCTCTCTTATACTCAGAGTCGCACGATTTTCGGAAGCAAGGGAGTAAATATCCCTTCCGAATTTATTTTGGAAATTCCAGATGAGTATCTAGAGCGGGAATTCTTGGATTACACCCCCAAACATAAGCCTCTTTTGCATATTGAGTTTTAAATAAAAATAAGTAGGGCACTTACCAATATAAAGGCAAAATAAATCATAAAAATAAATTTTTCTTTGTAAGGTTTCTTGTTTGCAAAATAATATGTTGCCAAAGCGCATGGGATTGCGGCAACAAACAAAATATTAATACCCAAAAATACAGGTATCAAAATATAAGATAAACCGGCCAAAAAACCAACAACCCTAACACCCCAAACATCACCGAAAATTATAGGCACTGTCTTAATGCCAGCTTTTTTGTCTCCTTCAATATCTTTTATATCTCGTATTCCAGTCAGAAGAGAGAGAGCAACAACCACCATCAAAGCGACCCTGGGGGGAAACACTGAAACATGTTTATCGGGAGAGAGAAAGAAAAAACCAGCCATAACAGCAGTTAAGGAACATAAACCGATTATAAAAGATGAAAAGAATGGAATAAGTTTAAACCTAGTAGGTGGAGCGCTGTATATGTAATAGAGAGCAGTAAAGGCAAGGACAAAGAAAAAAGCGGTGTAACCAGCTAAAAAGCCAGCAAGAAAAGAAGCTGTCAGAAAAATTACAGCCGCCTGTTTCATATCTTCTTTATTTAAAGAGTTTTTAACGAGCGGACGGTCAGTGTTAGATATTCTGTCTACATCTTCATCGACAATATCATTTACACATATAGCAAATGTCCCAGAAAAGTAAAATGCTAGGCATAGGATAATCACCGCTAGCCAATCATTCCAATTCAGCGTCGTAGACGGAAATTTCATGTAAGCAACAAACAAGCCAAAAAAAATCATTAGAATAAAATGGGCAGTTCTTCCTAAACGGAAATTCCCCGCCATGGCTTTAAATTTTTCCTTCAGATTTAAATAAAACCAGGCGGTGGTAAAGATAACGAGAATCAAGAAAATAATCCTACCCATCATAAAATTGAAAGCTATTTCAAACATCCGAACAGTGGATGAGTACTTCAAAGAACTATGGATATTGTTTGGTATTGTCGCAGAATTTTCTATTGATTTTTGGATAAAAAATGATGGTTGACCAAAATAATTTTGAGCCGGGTTGCTACCACCGCCTATTATACTTACAATCCCAGGCGAAGAAGAAAGAATAAAAATAATTACATACAAAACCAAAACAGAGGTAATTGCTCTTTTCCAATTTTTATTGACAAAATAAATAAGCAAGCCGGAAAATATAATCAATGAAGCAAGCTCGATTTGCAAACCGATAGTAGCGCTGTCATTAAAACTTTTATTTGTAAAAGATAGAAATGAAAAGAGCATTCCTTTGGGAGAATCAAAAAGATATAGCATCCTCAGTCCTTTGCCCCCACTAACAAGCCAGTCAACAACAGGAGCGATAAAAATTGCCGAAAAAGAAATGGCGACCAATTGAGGAATAACCGATTTCCAGCTTGGAATAAAAACTTGGAGAAAAATCATAAAAACGACAGCAGAAGCCATAAGAAACAAATAATAATGAATGAGAGTAGATGCGTCAGAGCTAAAAAAACCACTTGAAGTTGGACTGGAGAGAGATTCCAAGAAAAAACGAACCATAAGAACACCGGATATTCCAATAATCCAGCTAATGGGAGTAACTTGTATTTTTTCAAGGTATGATTTCAGATTAGCTAACATAAGTTTGATTAAAATGGTAGATTATTATCTCATAATAATATCATGAAAGCTAAAAAATCATTGGGTCAGCATTTTTTGAGGGATAAGGGTATTTTAAAGAAGATTGCCAATTTTGCCGATATAAAAAAAGAAGATGTTGTACTGGAAGTAGGGCCAGGAGGGGGGAGTCTGACCGAATTGCTTTTGGAAAAATCAAAGATGGTGATTGCCATTGAGAAAGACAAAAGGATGGTTGAATTATTGAAAGAGAAATTTTCAAAAGAAATCAAAGAAGGAAAACTAGAAGTTGTTGAGGGAGATATCTTGGATCTTAAGCTTGGTGAGCCAGAGAAAAGTCCTGTGAGAAAGACTTTCGCAGCGCGACGGCGAGAGAACAGCAAAAATTCAGCAGAATTTTATGCGTGTCTTTCGAACAGGAGCTTTTCTCTGGCTCAAGATTATATTTTAGTTGGCAATATCCCGTATTACATAACAGGAGCTTTGTTTAAAAAAGCTTTGGGATCTCAAAACCCTCCAAAATCAATAACTTTCGTAGTCCAAAAAGAAGTGGCCGAAAGAATCATGACAAAGAATAACAGGCCCGCCCGACCGAATGGCCATTCGGGCAGGGAAAGTATTTTAAGTATTTCAATAAAAGCATACGGCAAACCAGAATATGGCGGGATTATAAAAGCCGGTAGTTTCTACCCCAAACCAAAAGTGGATTCGGCTATGATTTCGATAAGAAACATAAATAAAGAAAATTTCAAGAATATTTCCGAGACAAAATTTTTTGAAATACTAAAAGCCGGTTTTGCCCATAAGAGAAAATTGCTCATAAGAAATTTGGACAAGTTCAAAAAAAAGGAAGAGATAAAAGAAATCTTTGGAAAAGGCAATATATCGGAGAAGACCAGAGCAGAAAATCTATCAGTAGAAAACTGGATTTTTCTGGCAAAAGAATTGCAAAAAGATTATCAGGGTAGTTTTCCCCTATAAACTCTTAGCTTTGGGCTCTGAACTTGTTATAATAGAAGGGTGATTTTGCCAAGCAAAAAAGTTTTGAGCGTTTTTGTTTTAACGGCTGCATTGGTAGCGGCGATTATTATTGCTTTTAGCAGAGACAAGGCAAGCTCGGCTATAAATTATACAAGCGACTTGGTCGCCGGAGAAAAAGTATCAATACCTGAAAACCCCAATTGGCAAAACGAGCTTAGTGGAGTAAGCCAAAATACCGCCCCCGTTCAAATATCGGAAAATACCCCAACAGAAAGTACTTTGACCGATACGGTATCGTTATCTCTCATGTCAAATTACCTGGCTTTGAAACAAAACGAGAACTTAGACGCTACTTCTGCCCAAAATTTAGTTGATAAAACCTTAGAATATATAGAGCAGACGAAAACAGACAGCCCGGCCATCCAGGTATCTGGGTTAAACGTTGTCTCTGATAATGGCAAGCAATCAATAATAGATTATGGAGAAAATTTTGGGATGATTTTAAAAACTAACAAACCTAAACAGCCAAAAGAAGCATTGGATATTGTAACGCAAGCTGTGCAGTCAAATGATCCATCAAAAATAAAAGAGTTGGACAGTGTTATCGCTGTTTATAACAAAGTGGTTGACGAGCTTGTCAAAATGCCCGTGCCAAAAACTTTCGTCAAGGCACACCTTGATATAATAAATGGCTTGAGGGGTGGAGTAGCCGCTCTCATAGAAATAAAAACAGTCTTTAACGACCCATTTAAAGCACTGGTGGCCATACAACTTTATCAAAACGGTGTAGATGTGTTTACACAGGCCATGCAAGCTATATACGGATTTATGGCGCAAAATAATATTATTTATAAACAAGGCAGTGGTGGCTACTACCTCTTGTATGGAATATAATAAGTATAATTTTCAATTATCAATTTACGATTTTAAATGACGAAATTAAACAAAAAAATAATCACTGTCGTAGTTGTTTTTGCTGTCTTGTCGACTTCTTTCTCTCCCATTTTTACAAGAAAAGCCGAGGCTCAGTATATTGATATATGGCAAATGCCAAAGGAAGGTGTGCTCGATACTATTGCCTTTCTACTAATAAATAAAATAATAGAAAGGATATCAGCCAGCACCGTAAACTGGATAAACAGCGGTTTTCAGGGCAGTCCGGCATATGTCACTGACCCTGGATCTTATTTTACAAATATAGGCGACCAGCTTGCTGGTCAGTATATATTCAGCAATCCGGATTTAAATTTTCTCTGCGGGCCGATAAACGCCAAGATACGCTTGGCTCTCACTAAAAGTTATCTTAACGAACCAAACTTCCAATGCACCCTGACTGATGCATTTGGAGATATGGAAGACTTTATGGGTGATTTTAATAAAGGGGGTTGGGATAAATTTTTCCAAATGACCCAAAAACAACAGAACAACCCGCTAGGTGCTTTTCTGCAAGCTGAAAGTCAATTGGATGCCCAGATCGCCTCTAGACAAGGCATAGCAAAAGATGAACTCAATTGGGGTCAAGGATTTATGTCATTTAAATCTTGCGATTTAACCATATCACCAGATGGAAATCTGCCAGATGGGAGCTTAGCTACAGGACTGGCACCTGGAGACTGTGTGCCTGGCCATGAAAGCACACAGACTCCTGGTTCGGTGATTAACGACCAGTTAAATCAAGTTTTGGGCTCTGGGGGTGATAGATTAGAAGCATCTGATGAAATAAATGAAATAATTGGCGCTTTATTAACTCAGGTTATCTCCAACGTAGTAGGCGGTGTAGGCAGTGGTCTGAGAGGGCTAAGTCAAAGTCCAGCTAGCGGAGGAGCGCCTACCACTAGGCAGCTTTTAGAAAACTCTTTGACTTCCACAACTGATTATTTCGGCAATACAGTAAATTCTAATACCCTTCCGAACACTATAGAACCTCAACCAACTGTAAATGTACGGCCTATCGACAGAGACTGCTCAAGTACAACTGATGCAAACCTCTATTCGATAGCCCAAGCTCTAAAAGCTAACTTCGAAAATGGCATGCCATTCACTTCGGAGTATAGCAGTTTCGGACAGTATGCCGGCGAGGAAATATCTTTAATAATTCAAAATATGGATTGCCCGCCAGAAGGAACAAATTGATCTTCTATAGGCAAAAAAGAAAATGACAAAAAAATTCTTAACATTCGGAATATTGATTGTCGTTTTGGCTGTAATTTTTATTCCTACCCATGCAGCACATGCCGCTTCCTTCTTTGGGTTAGTGCCCGATCTTAAAGATATCGTTATTGTCGCTATCAAAGCTATAGCCTATATCTTGATGACCATATCGGCTCTTATCTTGACATTAAGCGGGTTGATATTTGATAAAGTAATCGACTTCACTATAGTCAAAATGGCCGCAAACCTCGGAGGCCAAGGGATGGGAGATGCTATCACCGTCGCTTGGGCGACACTTCGGGACATAGCCAATATGTGTTTTATATTTGTCCTTCTCTATGCTGCCTTCAAGACTATGTTTGACGCCAGTTTCAGCAACTTCCAAACCACTGTAAAAAATATAATCATTGTGGCTCTACTTATAAACTTCAGTCTCTTTTTCTCTAAAGTAGTCATTGACGCTTCAAATATTGTCGCTGTCGGGTTTTATAATTCTATCGCCAATCAAACTACATTAGACTTAACTACGGGTACAACAGTAACAACTCAAAGGGGTATATCAGCAGGCTATATGAACATGCTTGGTCTGCAAACATTTTATAATGCCGATATTTTGGATAGCGAAGGGTTGGAGCCTACTCAACTAATGACTATTGGTGTTATGAGCTCTGTATTTATGTTAATCACCGCTATAATACTACTGATGGCAGGTGTGATGTTTGCTGCGCGCTTTATTATACTTGTATTTTTAATGATTCTTTCTCCTTTGGCTCTTATTGCTTATGTTATCCCCGGACAAAAAGGTAAGTTTGAAGAATGGAAAAGTGCTTTGATAGCTCAATCATTTTTTGCCCCTGTTTACTTTGCTCTTACTTGGGTAGTTTTTAAGCTTGGCAACTCACTTATCACGGTAATGAAGAATGACCCAACAAATGCAACGTCTGGGGGATGGTCCAATTTAGTGGCAGAACCAAAAAGTATCATGGGCTTGATACTTAATTATGTTTTGATAATCGGTTTTTCCATCGCCGCCTTGGTGATTTCAAAATCTATGGCTAGCAAAACAGCTGGGTTTAAGGCTATTAGCGGAGGTATCGGTACTGTAGCCATTGGTGGCGCCGCTCTAGCAGGTAGAAATACTCTAGGTAGAGCGTCTGGCTTGATATCCGAAAGTCAAAGAGAAAAATGGTCAAAATCCAATCTTGGAAGAGCTGGGCTTTGGATGGCAGATAAAGGTAAAAAAGGAAGTTTTGATGTGAGAGGAATTGATACTCTCAAAAAAGTGCCCGGGCTTGGTGGAGAATTGGGGATAATGGGCAAAGCTGGAGGTAAAGGAGGTTTTGCTGCCGTAGTAGACACCAAAGCAAAAGCAAAAGCCACTTATGCAAAAGATGTTTATGGCCAGACAGGCAAAGAAAAAGAAGATTTGGAAAAATCTAAAAATGACGAGGAGAAGAGTATCAAAGAAAAAAGATCTGATAAAGCAGTAAAAACCTTGGCAGAAGCTGAAGTTGCAGAAAAGAAAAGGAAAGATTATTTGGATGATAAACTAAAACCGAATACAGAAAATTACGAGAAAATTAAAAAAGAGAAGCAAGATAGAGAAAGAGAACTGGGTGAAGCAAAGAAAAGCGGCGATACATCCAAAATTGACACAGCAAAGAAAGACGTTGACTCTGTAACTGCAAGGATGGAGAATGAAAGAAAATTGAGGGAAGAAGCTAGAAAAGAAATTGAGGAAAAAGATTTGGGTTATAAAGAATTAAAAAAGGTCGCCGACGAAACAGAGAAAGCAAGAAAAGAAGCAGAAAGGATAAACAACAAAAAAGAAATTGGTGATGAAGAATATTCTAAAAATGTACAAACGTTGAAAAACGCTGCTACAGAAAGACAAAAAGCCTATGCTGGGAGACTTGATGAGGGGCTACCTGGAACTAGATGGTTTGGTCGTTTACAACCAAATCAAGGCTATAAAGAAGCAGCGAGAAAAGTAAGAGAACAAGCTAAAGGGAAATCTAAAGAGAAGAAGCTCTTTGATGATATGAAAGAAGCAATAAAGAAAGACGAAGAAGCTTCTGGTACATCTTCTCCCTCAACCCAACCATCTCAAGATAAGCCAAGCGCAGAAGAAGCTCCTGCACAACAAACACCATCGAGTGGGGGAGAAACAACGCCTAACGCATAAATGTTATGGACTATAAAGAAACAATAAAAGAAAGGTTGGGTTTATTATCTCCAGAGTTGAGAGATTTTGTTTTGGATGAAAGTTGGAGGAGAGAGGCAGAAAAAATTGGAAAACAATTTAATTTGAATGAAGAAAAGTATGCTTCATTCGAAAATGAGATTTTCCTTGTTCTTTTATGTTTTGAACCTAAAAGTGATTTTGCTGAAAATATAAAAAAGGAGTTGGGGATTGATACCAATATGGCAGAGTGGGTGGCAGAAGATGTGGAGAAAAATATTTTTAGCAAAATTGCTAACGAAATTGATGAGATGTGGCAAATTGCGAGTACTGAAAGTATCGGAGGTGCTGAACAAAATGAAGAAACAGAGAGACCAAACCAAAACCAATCACAAAACGACGTCGCTCTTGCTCCACATAGTGCAAGCGAGGTAGGGACAGATTTTGAACAAATAATATTAAACCAAGCAAAGGCTATGCAACCCGCCCGGACCCCTGGGGACGGGCCTGCCCGAGAAGCGCCGGCAAATTTACCTACAGGTGAACAAATAATGGAAGAAAAACCAAAAGTTATACATAATTATGTGGGTGAAAGCGACCCCTATAGAGAACCAATAGAATAATATGAGATTTCAAATACCACAATTTATAGATGTAGAAGACAAAATACTCGGGCCTTTTACCCTAAAGCAGTTTATTTATTTGGCCGGCGGGGCCAGCATAGCTGTAGCATCGACGGTATTCCTCGGTGTTTTTTTAGGTTTACTCATTTCTTCCCCAATCATTGTCTTAGCTTTGGCTTTGGCTTTCTATAAGATAAATAACCGCCCTTTCGTCTATGCCATGGAATCATTTTTTAAATATGCTCTCAAAGATAAACTATTTATT
>MHWS01000008.1 GCA_001824215.1 Candidatus Zambryskibacteria bacterium RIFCSPLOWO2_12_FULL_39_16
CATACCAAGGCTTTAACCGCTTCCGAAGGCTTGCGCCAGTCAAGGTCTGCCACAGCTCCGGCTCCGTTTGATATAAGCAAAGACGGTCTGCTTCTCGGTATAAATAAACACCGCAATGTGGCAACTAACATAAATATGACAGAAGATGACAGACTAAGGCACTTTTACTGCATAGGTCAAACAGGCACTGGTAAATCTACTTTACTGAAAGAGATGATTATTCAGGATATAAAAATGGGCAATGGCGTCTGTATGATTGACCCGCATGGCTCCGATGTTCTAGACGTCCTTTCAAACGTGCCTCCTCTAAGATATGAAGATGTTATTTATTTTGATCCGGCTTATACGGAACGGCCAATGGCTTTAAATATGCTTGAGTATGATGAAAAATTTCCAGAGCAAAAAACTTTCGTAGTCAATGAGCTCTTTAGTATTTTTCGCAAACTTTATGGTAACGTGCCGGAATCAATGGGTCCCGCTTTTGAGCAATATTTCAGAAACTCAGCTCTCCTAGTCATGGAGGACCCGGCTTCGGGCAATACTTTGGTTGATATGTCTCGAGTACTTTCAAACAAATCTTATAGAGACCTTAAAATATCCAAATGTAAAAATCCTCTAGTCAAGCAATTTTGGGTCAATGCCGAAAAAACCACCGGCGAACAGGGTTTGGCAAACTATGTTCAATATGTCACTAACAAATTTGACGTATTTTTGGCCAATGAAATCATGCGGCCTGTTATTGCCCAAGAAAAATCTTCCTTCAATTTCCGCGACATAATGGATAACAAAAAAATACTACTAGTCAATCTTTCCAAAGGCAGGTTGGGGGATATAAATGCAAATTTAATCGGACTTATTTTAGTGGGTAAGATTTTGATGGCTGCTCTTTCGCGCACCGATTCCTTTGGCAAAAATTTTCCTCCTTTTTATTTATACATAGATGAATTTCAAAACATTACCACCGATTCTATCGCTACTATTCTTTCTGAAGCCAGAAAATACAAGCTTTCTCTCACTATTGCTCATCAATTTATAGCTCAGCTCGAAGAAAACATCCGAGATGCTGTTTTTGGCAACGTTGGCTCAATCTGTGCCTTTAGAGTCGGGGCTGAAGATGCTGAATATTTAGAGAAGCAATTTACACCGACTTTTATTACGAGTGATTTGATGAATATAGATAATAGAAATGCTTATTTGCGTCTGCTACAAAATGGTAAACCGGCCAAACCGTTTAATATTGAAATACCGCCTCCGCCAATAGGGCACAAAGAGCAAATCGAAAAATTAAAAGAAATGTCATATCTAAAATACAGCAAACCTCGTGAGGAAGTGGAGAGATTGGTAATGGAGAAATATAAGTTATCTTAATATAAGCCTGATACAAAAGTTTTGCTCGCTTCACCCTGTCCGCATTAGCGGACGGGACCCTCACGACTCAAAACTTTTGTATCAGGCTATTTTTATAAAAAAAGAAAGCGCCCGCCAACATGTTTCTGTTTGTTGGCGGGACGCTAATCGTCGATGGGGCAGATGTCCTCATTTGCTTCACGGAGCATTTCTCTCGCTCCGGAAAGAAACAAAGCGCGTTTTGCTTTTGCTATTGCTTCCTCTCTTGCTTTTTCAGCCTTGGCTTTTATTCTCCTTGCCTCAGCTCCTTTTTTACCGAGACGAGACAGTTCTTCGTAGTTGAGATTTACGCGCGCTTGATAAACGTGGCGGTTGAAATCGCTCATGAATATACCTCTGTCACCATTATACCATATTCAATATTTTATGCAAATTTTTCAAGTGGATGAGAAAAAACCTTGCTTTTTTTATATTTTTTATTATTATTGTGTCCGGAATTGATCTTAAACATAAGAAGAATCCAAAATGGAGGGGTGATCATGAAAAGATTGACTCCAGCGGAACGTTTGATCGTTGCTGCTGATTTCAAGCCACTACTTGGAGGTTGGCCAGGTGAAGATAGTCCAGACAGTATCCATCATGATTGGAGACGTAGGTGGGTCAGACTGCAGGTTTTAGAGCTTGCTGATAATCTCAAAGGAACCGGAGTCTACATCAAGATAAACTCCGCTCTCCGAGCCTGCGGTTACGACCTCATCGGCGAAATTCAATCGCGTGGTTTGCGGGTCTTTGCCGATCTAAAGCTCATCGACATTGGCGAAACGCTCTCAACGGACGGCGTTTTGCTGAAGGAAGCTAAGCCAGAACTACTCACTACTGTCTGCGTTGCGGGAGTTGCCGCTATGCGGGTTTTGAAAGCCGAACTACCAGATACAGAAGTACTTGGCGTGACGGTTCTCACAAACCTCAAAGATGCTGACACGCAAGCGATGTTCACTTGCTCGACCGAGGAAGCTGTCATGCGGTTTGCTCAAGTCGCAGCAGATGCGAAGATCGACGGGCTTATTTCGTCTCCCAAAGAGGTGAGAGTGCTCCGTGCGAAATTTGGCCTCGTTCTGTCACTTAACACGCCAGCAATCCGTCCGACTTGGGCGATTGTTCCTGGTGATGACCAAAATCCGGAGCGTATCATGACTCCGACAAAGGCTATCAAAGCCGGCGCGGATCGTATTGTTGTCGGTCGACCGATTGTGAAGGCCGAAAAGCCCTACGACGCGGTCATGCGGACAATTGAAGAAATTTCTAATGCTCTCTAACTCAAACAAGGAAAAGGTGAAATTGTGAACGAACAAGAAGTCTTGAAAGTTCTCGGAAAGTTTGGAGCAGTTATTACCAATAGCCACATCGTTTACACTTCCGGCAAGCACGGCACTGCTTATATCAATAAGGATGCGATTTATCCGCATACCCACCTGACGTCCATGTTGTGCTCTGCCATTGCTCTAGAGTTCTCGGCTAAAGAGTTTCTGGTTGATGTAGTGATTGCTCCAGCAATCGGCGCCGTAGTTCTCTCACAGTGGGTAGCTTATCATCTCACTAATCTTGTCGAGCATGAAGTACTTGGTGTCTACGCCGAAAAAGAAGGGACGGAACTAATTTCTTCTAGTTATGGACCACTCTCACCCAAACACGAAGACAAGTTTGTTATCAAACGAGGTTACGACAAAATCTTGGAAGGAAAGAGAGTCTTAGTGGTAGAAGACGTGCTTACCACCGGTGGTTCTGTGAAGAAGGTGATCGAAGCAACTCGTGCTACCGGTGGCGGAGTTGTCGGTCTTGGCGTTCTTTGCAATCGCGGAGGAATCACATCAAAAGATGTAGCAAATCCACCTAAACTTTTTTCTCTCGTCAACGTCAAACTTGATGCATGGGATGAAGAAGTCTGCCCGCTTTGTGCCAATAACATTCCGATCAACACAGATGTTGGCAAAGGCAGGGAGTACTTGGCTCGCAAGAAAGCGAGCTGAGGTTCACTAAGTATGGCGGTTCTGACCTAAGCTTATCGAAAGATGAGTTAAGGGCGGGATCGCCATTTGTTTTAATTTTTTATTTATCATACTATAAACTAAAGGTCTGTTACTTAATTATTAGCGTCACACTCTAAAGGACGTGTAGTGCGACATGATTTCGCTAAATCAAATATTATGGGTTTACAAAGTTTTGTCGGAGGATCAATTCCTCCGGGTTTTGCAGGAGCTACGGTATTGTTAATAATAATTGCGGCTATATGGTCATTAGTTTGGAAGGGAATGGCACTTTGGAAAGCGGCTAGAGGAGGAAGTAAAGTTTGGTTTGTTGTTTTGCTTATAGTAAACACGGTCGGTATTTTGGAAATTTTGTATCTGTATGTTTTCAGCAAGATGTCCAAAAAACCAGTTGAAACGCCAAAAGTTTAATCCCGAAAATCAAATCAAAACCGTCACGATGTCTATCGGGACGGTTTTGATTTTGGATGATTTTAAGATATATTTAAAAAGTCAGGGCCTATAGTTCAGTGGTAGAACGCGTCCATGGCATGGACGAGGTTGGGGTTCAATTCCCCATAGGTCCACATTAAATTTATTTGTGACCACAAATCAATATACATATAAAAGACCCAAGGGCTCATAGTAAAGTGGTATTACGCAGCATTCGCATTGCTGAAGCTCGGGTCCGATTCCCGATGAGTCCACCAGACAGGAAATTGCAAACAAAAGGCTGTCGCCTCGCTTGCAATTTCCTGTCTGGCAATCTATTCTTAAAGTAGTTCGAACTGCATTTTAATTTTGGGAGAAGAAAATTTTTAATCATAGGGTCGAAAGTTTTATAGCTAACAAATAATTTAAACATATGAATCAAAGAGGATTTTCAAGTATTGCTTTGGTTGTAGTAATCGTCGTCATTATCGCTGTTGGCGGGTATTTCGTTTTATCGAGACAGGCAGAAACTCCAACGTCGCAAACAACGCCTCCACCGCAACAGCCAGTACTTGCGAAACTTGCTTCGTGGGGAAGTGGCTCTGCAAAAGTTGCTTTTGCGTTTGCACCGGAACAACCCCATGTCGTTCTGGACAAAGATGTAAAAGAGACAAAGGAAACCTATACTTACCTTGACGCAGATAGCGGACAATCAAGGCAATTAAATCAATATCGAACATGGAGCAATATAGTGTTTAACCGCGAAAAGACAGCAACTCGAGAAGGAAAGGCAGAAAGCACCGTTATCGTCAATCTGTTCCAACGGGTAAGGGCTTCCATCTATTCTCCGAAGAGCGAACTTTGGTTCCACACGTCGACAGAAGGTTCCTTTACTAATGTTACTTTCTATAACTTTGCTAAAAACTCTTGGTTTGGTTTGACCGCAACAGAAGAAGTGCCGGGTATTCAAATAGAGACGATGCGATTAGGATTTAATAACCCGCACGGAGCGAGAGCACCAAAACCGATTTTCGCCATTGAGAAAGGCGGGGTTCGCGCGAACGTATATGGATTTGGCTCGGGACCAACGGGACAAGGATCACTTCTCTTACTCTACGAAAAACCAGTACGCATGGTTCTCGTTCTCTCCGAAGAAACCAACTGCAGAACTCTCGACATCGCCTCAGATTGTTTAGATTTTTATCGAGAAAATCTCTTTGATAAAAATCTCCTTGAATCAGCAATTCTTCCAGAATCTCTGTAGAATTTATCTTTCAAGCCGCCAAAGAAAAACTTGAAATTGTCATCGGCGCGGCAGAGCCGCGATTTCGGAATTTCTCGGGGGGCTTTCCTCGCCGCCACAGGCGGCTAAAACCGCCCGAACTATTTCAAGAATAGTCCACAAATTATAACCTTTCTTTTTTTGTAAGTATTTATCAGCTGATTTTTTTAAAAAGCCCGCTTAATGGCTCGTGGCCGTTTAAGGAAGAATTATTTTTGACCGATTTTTCTGAATTTTCATCATATTTCAGCCCTAGGCGTATGGGTGCTTCTTTTATAATTTTTAGTATTTCATCTTCATTGTCTGTGATTATGTACAAAGAAAGATCTTTATCATTTATCATATTATTTTTTAGGATAATCTCTTTGAAAAATTGTTGGAGCGGATTCCAGTAAAACTCTCCAACCAGTATTATGGGGGCTTTAGGGATTTTATTTGTTTGAATTAAAGTCAGGATTTCCAGAAATTCATCCAAAGTGCCAAAGCCTCCTGGAAAGAAAATATAAGCTTCGGCTGAAAATGAAAGACAGACTTTTCGGCTAAAAAAATAATGGAAATCTTCTCTATCGGTCAGGTAAGAGTTGGCCATTTGCTCAAGAGGTAATTCAATGGTCAGTCCTAGCGAATTGCCCCCGGCTTCGTAGGCGCCTTTGTTGGCTGCTTCCATTATACCCGGGCCGCCGCCGGTGGTCACCGAATAATGAAGTTCTTTTACAATCCTGCCGGCAAGCCCTTTGGCCTTTTCATAATAAGGATCATCACTTTCGGTTCTGGAAGAGCCGAAAAAAGTGACGGAGCGCGGGTAATTTCTTACAAATTCAAATCCGCTACTAAATTCTTTGGCAATAAGAGCTACTCGCTTTTTTGAAGCCTCGCTTATTTCAAGCAGAGTTATCGGTTTTGTTTTGTTATCCATATACCCACATTTTAATGGTTTTAAATAATAAGGCAATATGGTATATTTGAATAGTTATAAATTTAAGAGCGGAAGAGGCCGTCCCTCAATGGACGTTGGGACGACACGATTTCGCAAAATCGCATGAAAAAATTGTCTAAAAAAGAATGGATTGCAGTAGGTGTAGCAGTAGTTTTTGTTGGTTATACTTTATTTGGCGGAAATATTATGAGCTTATTCCAAAATAATCTAATGGGTGATAATTCTCAAGCTGCGGCAGCCAGCTCTAAATCTGCAAGTGGTGTGATTATAAATGATGTAGTTGTTGGTCAGGGGGCAGAGGTCAAAATCGGACAATTGGTCTCTGTCAATTATATCCTTTCTCTTTCTGACGGCACTGTCGTCCAAAATTCTAAAGATTTTGGAACTCTTTTTAAATTTACTCTTGGAGCCGGTGAAGTCATACCCGGGTGGGAACAAGGTTTTGCTGATATGAAAGTTGGTGGTGTGCGTACTATCATTATCCCTCCGGAACTTGCTTATGGTTCTAACCAAGCCGGTCCTATTCCTCCAAATTCTACTTTGATATTCACTATCGAATTACTTGATGCCACAGACCTACCTACACAGACAGGTATTTCCCCACAACTTGTGCAGTAGTAATTTCTAATGTTCAAAATAAGTAAAAAAATCTCGAAGACATTGGGTCGGGCTGGTATTCTAGTTACACCGCACGGAGAAATACAAACACCAGCCTTTGTCGCCGTCGGTACCAAAGCTACTATAAAATCTCTTACTCCCGAACAGGTCAAGGAGACTGGCTCTCAGGTCATATTGGCAAATACTTATCATCTTTATCTAGAACCTGGTGAGAAAGTCATTAGAGAAGTGGGTGGTTTACATAATTTTATGAACTGGCCAGGGCCTACTATGACTGATTCAGGTGGTTTCCAAGCATTTTCTTTGGGTGTGGCTTATGGATACGGGTTAGGTAAATTTATTTCTTCCGATGCTCCTCCGCAAGAGATTGTCGAGGAGATAAATAATAAAAGAAATAAGAAGGGAAACAGCAAAAAAGTCAGAGTTACTGAAGAGGGAATAGATTTTGTTTCAATTTTAGATGGAAGTAAACATTTTCTTTCTCCTGAAAAGTCAATCCAGATTCAAAATGATATTGGTGCTGATATTATTTTTGCTTTAGATGAATTTACTTCTCCGCATGCTGAT
>MHWS01000009.1 GCA_001824215.1 Candidatus Zambryskibacteria bacterium RIFCSPLOWO2_12_FULL_39_16
ATGGGTTCTTATGGTATAGGCATAGGACGCCTGATGGGTACGATTGTTGAACTTTTTGCAGATGACAAAGGCCTGATTTGGCCCGAGTCGGTGGCTCCATTTAAATTACATATTATTGAATTACCTTCAAATAAAATTGAAGTCAAAAAAATGGCGGAAAAGATTTATAAAAAAGTCGGCGAAGCAAATGTTTTATACGATGACCGAGATTTGCGGGCCGGAGAGAAGTTTGCCGATGCGGATCTATTGGGAGTGCCTATTCAGATTATCGTAAGTGAAAAAAATATTGATTCCGGAAAATTAGAATTAAAAAACAGAAAAACAGGTGAGACAAAAATGATTTCTGAAAGTGAAATTGACAATCTGTTTTAAGATAAATTTAAAATATTAAAGCGGGACGAACTCTAAAATTTGTGCTAGATTGGTCCTATGTTTAAAGAGAAACTGGAACAATGGAAGCATATTTTGCGTAATGATATAGGTATTGATTTGGGGACAGCCAACATGTTGGTTTATGTTCGCGGCAAAGGCATTGTCTTAAACGAACCATCAGTGGTCGCTGTAAATCAAAAGACTAATCAAGTGGTTGCGGTTGGTACCGAAGCTAAGAATATGCTCGGTCGAACACCGCCTCACATTGTAGCGGTGCGACCGATTGTCGATGGGGTTATCTCTGATTTTGAAGTAACGGAAGAGATGATTCATTATCTTTTGAATAAAGCTCAGTCTATATCCAAAAAAATATTGGGACCGAGAGTAGTTGTTGGAGTCCCTTCTGGTATTACCAATGTAGAGACTAGGGCGGTCAGAGATGCCACTAAAAATGCTGGAGCAAGCGAAGTCCATATAGTCGAAGAACCAATGGCTGCAGCTATTGGTATGCACTTACCGATAAACGAACCTTTGGGTAATATGGTGATCGATATTGGTGGAGGCACCGCTGACATTGCAGTCATATCCCTGGGTGGTGTCGTAGCTTCTAAAAATGTTCGAGTGGCTGGAGACAAACTCAACACTGATATTTCTTCTTACATAAGAAATGAATTTAAAATAGTAATAGGAGAAAAAACAGCTGAAGAGATTAAAGTAACAGTGACTTCTCTCTTGCTTGGAAAAGTTTCTCTTGAGACACAAGCTAGAGGACGGGATCTTATCACTGGTTTGCCGCGAGAAGTGGTAGTTACTGATTCCGATATAAGAGATGCAATTTCACATTCAATAGAAAGATTGGTTGAATCTACTAAGGAAGTTTTGGAAATTACTCCACCGGAAATACTTTCAGACATAATGCATCGCGGCATTTATTTAGCCGGTGGTGGGGCTTTAATAAAAGGATTTGCAGAGGTCCTCTCAGAAGAGATAAAAATGCCGGTTTACATAGCAGACGATCCTTTAACTTGTGTGGTCCGTGGTACTGGTATTATCCTTGAAAACATTGAAAAATTTAAGGATATATTAATTGCCGATGAAAATAATGTATCAAATAAAACGCACTAATCAAAATTTTTTTGGCGGAAGTTTTTTAAAAATATTTAAAATATTTTTATTAATCTTAAGTTTCGTTTTTGTTTTCAGTGCCTCCGGTTCAGTACGTTCCCTAATATCAGATATCACTTCTCCTTTATTTAAAACCGGGAACTTTTTTTACGAGATTTTGGGCAATATACCAAAATTTTTTTCTGATAAAAATAAACTTATAGAAGAAAACAGCAACCTTTTATCTCAAGTAGAAAAATTACATCTTGATATTAATGATTATGAATCTATAAAAGATGAAAATAAGAAATTAAGAGAAGAACTCAAAATGAAACCGGAAGGGAATTTCATAGTGTCTTCTATTTTAGCTAAATCTCCTCAAATACCGCTCGATACTTTATTTTTGGATAGAGGTACTGTGGATGGAATAAACAAGGGTGATCTGGTGTTGGCCGGTGAAAAAATTTTGATTGGAAAAATTGTTGACGTTTCCAAAAATAAAGCTACCGTTTCTCTAAACTCTTTTGCTGGGGCAGTCTCTTATGGATCTGTTGTTAGGACGGGTGAGCCTCTGGAAATCAGAGGAGTAGGAGGCGGTAGTATAAAAGCCCAAGTACCCATTGATTTTGATATTATTGTCGGAGACAAGATAACAATTGGCGGCTCCCTAAACCTTCTCACTGCCATTGTTGGTATAGTAGAAGAAAACAACTCCTCCGGCCTCAAAAATATTTTGATGTCTTTACCGGCTGATATTTCTAAAATTAATATTGTATTTGTAAAATCTTATATCAATGAGTAGAATTTTATTTTTTTTGGCGGCTATAATCTTACCGATTATTTTTAGTTGGTGGCTTTTTATACCAATAGCGTTACTTTTTATTTATCTCGCCAGATTGCCTTACGAAGTCATCATAGCGGGCTTTATTTTAGATTCGGTCTATTATTTTGGAAATGGATTTTTTGCCAGATACCCACTTACTATATTTTCTCTAACGTTTATTGTTATTACTTTCTTTTTGAGTAAAAAAATCCATTGGTCTGAAATCATATAAACAAATATGTTTAATTTTTTCAAAAAGACATCAAATAAATGGAAGAAAAGGGATTATAGAGACATTGCTCCTGATGAGATTTTTCTTGACTCAAAAAATTTACCGGAATTCAATACCTATCAGTTTGAGGGCCGTCTAGAAAAATCAATTTCTCCAAAAGTTTTTTCAATTTTTGGCTTTGCTTGTCTTCTTATAGTCGTAGTTTTTTTAATAAAACTTGGATCTTTACAAATTGTGCATGGTTCTTTCTATAAAGATAGAAGCGAGAATAATAAATTGAAACAGATTCTACTCATAGCTCCCAGAGGTATAATATACAGCCGGGACGGGGCACAATTGGTTTGGAATGAGAAATCTGAAGACCAAGATGATACCTACTCGTTGCGTAAATATATAGAAACTCCCGGTTTTTCCAATCTTTTGGGGTTTCTGAAATATCCTGCCAAAGATAGCTCAGGTTTTTATTATGAGGAAGAATTTTCACCCAAGGATGGAGCGGAACTTTATTTGAATGAAATCCTTGCAGGCAAAAACGGTTTGGAGCTGATAGAAACTTCTGTAAATGGAGAAATCGTCTCCGAAAACACATTACAACCGCCTCAAAATGGCGAAAATATGACCATTTCAATTGATAGTAAAATTCAGGCGGAATTTTATAAAATTATCAGTAATCTTGCTCACCAAGTTGGCTTTCAGGGTGGTGCGGGAGTGATTATGGATGTGCATTCTGGAGAAATTTTGGCGATGGCCAATTTTCCGGAATATGACTCTTCTATTATGACAGAAGGAACAGACTCGGAAAAAATTGAAAGCTATTTTAACGATCAAAACAACCCGTTTTTAAACAGGGTTATATCAGGACTTTATACTCCCGGCTCTATTGTTAAACCATTTTTGGCTCTTGCCGCTCTGCAGGAAAAAGTTATTACTCCGGAAAAAATAATAGTCAGTACCGGCCAAATCGAATTACCCAATCCTTATAATCCGAAGAACCCTTCTATTTTTAAGGACTGGAGAGTCAACGGTCCGGTAAATATGAGAAAAGCCATCGCTGTTTCTTCCGATGTTTATTTTTATGAAATTGCTGGCGGCTTTGGAGACCAACCCGGGCTTGGTATAGATAGGATAAAAAAATATTTGGAAATGTTTGGTTTGAGTAAAAAAACAGGATTTGATCCGGAAAATGAAGCGGCTGGTGTCATACCGGATCCCGCATGGAAAAGCAAAAACTTTAACGGGGAAATATGGCGTATTGGAGATACTTATAATACAGGTATTGGTCAATATGGAGTGCAAATTACTCCTCTGCAAGCTGTGGTCGGGGTCTCGGTAATTGCAAATGGAGGAACGCTGTTAACCCCATCGATACTTTTTATGGCTATCCCCACTATCACAAAAGGTAAAAGTGTTTCTATAGATCAAGCAAATTTTGAAGTGGTAAAGGAAGGGATGAGGCAGGGTGTGAACGAAGGCGGCACTGCCGCAGGTCTCAATACAAGTAGCGTTTCAGTTGCGGGTAAAACCGGTACGGCAGAACTTGGCACAAAAAAGCAATTTGTGAATTCTTGGGTTATCGGATTTTTCCCTTATGAAAAACCTAAATATGCTTTTGCTGTGGTAATGGAAAAAGGCCCTGTCCACAATCTCCTCGGTGGCACCTATGTTATGCGCCAGCTTCTTGATTGGATGACAGTAAACACTCCCCAATATCTAAAAAACGAGTAAAATATAGTATATGAAATCAATTCTAAAAAATATTTTGGTGAGAATAATGGGAAACCAAGTAAGGCGGTTACGAAAGAGAAATACTTTTAAGATAGTTGGAGTGGTTGGAAGTATAGGTAAGACAAGCACCAAATTAGCTATCGTTAAGATTTTGGAATCTGAAAAAAGAGTGCGATATCAAGAGGGAAATTATAACGACATAATAAGCGTGCCCTTGATATTTTTCGGCCGCAAAATACCAAAACTTTGGAACATATTTTCGTGGTCCAAAATTATTTTACAGAATGAAGCACAAATTTATTCAAAATATCCTTTTGATGTTGTGGTTGTGGAACTCGGTACTGACGCTCCGGGCCAAATAAATAAGTTTAGGTCATATCTTCATTTGGATATTGCAGTAATTACAGCCATTGTTCCGGAGCATATGGAATTTTTTGAAAGTATTGAAAAAGTTGCCGAAGAAGAATGGTCCGTAAGTTTTTTCAGCGATGTAGTTTTTGCCAATAAAGATTTATGCACCATTTTACCCTCCAACTTAAACCACAAAAAGATTATTTTTTATGGTAAGGAATACGGGTCTGCCTACAAAATAGAAAATGTTTCAAAGATGAAAGACTATCTTTCTTTTGATATTTTATATGAAGGCAAGAAAATTTTGAGCACTTCATACCCCGCCCTCTCTGAAGTGCAATTGTATTCAATATGCGCCGCTGTCGCTATTGCTCTGACACTACAAATTTCTGACAAAAAAACCAAAGAGTCAATAAGCAAAATATCCAGTTTCTCTGGGCGCATGCAAAAACTTAAAGGAATCAAAGACTCGATTATTATAGATGACACTTACAACGCTAGCCCTAGTGCTGTTAAAATGGCTCTTGATGCTTTATACGCATATACCGCGACTCAAAGGATAGCTATTCTCGGCATGATGAATGAATTGGGGAGCTTATCGGAAGAAGAACATAAAAAAGTAGGGAAGTATTGCAATCCCAAATTTTTGGATTTGGTGGTGACGGTAGGCAAGGACGCCAACGATTTTATATCTCCCGTGGCAAAAGAAAATGGTTGTGAGGTTTACAAAGCAAAAAATTCGGTCGATGCGGGTTTGTTTGTTGCAGAGAAAGTAAAACAAGGCACTGTCATTTTAGCTAAAGGATCTCAATTTGGGGTTTTTACAGAAGAAGCATTGAAGCCTCTGCTTTCTGACAAATCAGACTTTTCCAAACTTGTCAGGCAAGATGAATACTGGATGAAGAAAAAACAGTTGACTTTTGATTGAAAACGTCTATAATCTAGCTTCCGATTCATTTTAATTTTCAAAAATGGAAGAAAAAGAATATTTAACAAAGGAAAGACACAAAGCCCTTTCAGAAGAGCTTGAATATCTAAGAAAAACAAAGCGCAAAGAAGTAGCTGAACAATTGGAGTACGCAAAATCTTTAGGCGATCTTTCTGAAAACGCCGAATATCACGAAGCTCGCGATACTCAAGGGGTGGTAGAAGACAGAATTAAAAAACTAGAAGGGGTTCTTAAAAGCGCCGTTATTGTTTCTCCACATGATCATGACACTGAAGTGGTAGCTGTAGGTTCGGTAGTAAAAGTAGCAAGAAGCGGGGATAAAAACGAAAAAGTCTACACCATCGTAGGAGGTGAAGAATCCGATCTCTCTTCAGGTAAAGTCTCCACACATTCTCCTTTTGGCGAAGCAGTTATGGGAAAGAAAAAAAATCAATCTTTCACCTATAATGCACCTTCCGGCCCTATCACTTACAAAATAATTGAGATAAAATAACTGAGTGAGATTAAACATAGAAAAAGAAAGTAAGGTGGGAGAACATTGGAGCGAAACGGCAGCACGACAGATAAAAAAGATATTCCCCGACACTTCTGTTTACACCACGGCGGCAGGCATTAGCCCTTCCGGGGTAGTCCATTTCGGCAATTTTAGGGATGTTATAACTTCCTACGCGGTCTATTTACAACTTAAACTCCAAGGACATAATGCCAGGATAATTTTTTCTTGGGATAATTTTGACCGTTTGCGTAAAGTTCCAGCAGGCGTTCCTGAGAGCTTTAGTCAATATATAGGAATGCCTTTAACGGCGGTTCCGAGTCCAGAAGAAGGATACAGTTCTTACGCCGAATATTTTCAAAAGCCCTTTGAAGAAGCCATGAAAAAACTTGATATAAATTTGGAGTATCGTTATCAAACGGATGAATACAAAAATGGCTGTTACGATGAATTTATTTTTTTGGCTTTGAAAAAAAGAAAAGAGATTGCCAAAATTTTGCTATCACTTATGACCGAAAAGGGCAAACAAGAAACAGGTATAATTGAAGAAGAATATATAGAAAATTATTATCCAATATCAGTTTATTCCCGTTTTACAGGAAAAGACAGCACGAAGATTACTTCTTTTGATGGAAATAACTCCATTACATATTATTGTGCCGAAAGTAAAAAAACCGAGACTGTCGATTTATCGAAAGAGAGGATAGCCAAGCTAGCATGGAAAATAGATTGGCCTATGCGATGGGGAATTGAAAATGTTGTTTTTGAGCCAGGTGGCCACGACCATGCTTCGCCGGGTGGAAGTTTTGATGTTTCTACTGTTATGGCCAAGAATATTTTTGATATTACTCCGCCGGTTTTTGTAGAATATAAGTTTGTTGGTATTCAGGGCGGTGATACTAAAATGTCAGGTTCCAAGGGAAATGCAGTTTCGCCGGAGCAGCTTCTTGAAATTTATGAGCCCGCACTGCTAAAATGGTTGTATATGCGCAAGAATCCGAGTCAACCGTTTAGTCTGGCTTTTGACACGGAGATTTACCGGCAATATGATGAGTTTGATAGGGAGGCTAGTTCCAAGGAAGAAAGTATGGCTCTCAAACTTAGCAATTATCAAAAATATAATAATCCGATACCTTTCAAACAAGCAGTCGCTTTGGGACAAATAACACAGTGGAATGAAAATAAAATCAAACATCTTATTTTAGACTTAGGTATAAATTATGAAGAAAGTTCAATTGAAGCTCGTCTTCCTAAAGCAAAAAATTGGCTGGAGAAATACAATCCTAAAGAAGTTATAAAATTATTAGATACAGTCAATGAATCATACGCATCTACTTTGGAAGAAAAATCTAAAGAGCAGGTAAAAAAATTAAAAGAAGAATTGACCAAAGAATATTCTTCGATAAAAGAGCTTGATGAATTGGTTTATTCCATCCCAAAAGACCAAAACAAAAGCGATAAAGAGAATGCGCCCGCCCAGAAGGAATTTTTCAAACATATTTACAATTTGCTCATCGGCAAAAATGCCGGCCCTCGCCTCTCTACATTTCTTTGGGCCATTGACCGAAAAAAAGTATTAGAATTATTGAATATTTGAAATCAAATCTTTATACGAAACTCTAAAAATCCGCTATTGAATATGGTGGATTTTTAGTTATCCACTTATCCACAGTTCAAAGTGGTAGACTAGTATAATGATGTGGTATAAGATGGAACCAAGTGGGAAGAAGTGGATACTGCTTAAAAAGCAGTAAACAAATCTAAAATGCTCATAGGAGAATATACACACACTATAGATGACAAGAACAGAGTTTCTCTGCCGTCTAAGATTAGATCTCTTATGGGCAAGAAGATTGTTATCACTTACGGATTGGATCAATGTTTGTTTGCTTTCACTCTTAAAGAATGGCAGAGGATAGCGGAAAAATTTTCAGAAAATTCATCAATGCTTTCTTCTGATATGCGAAGTTTTAGCAGACATTTGTTTGGTGGAGCAAGTGAAGTGGATGTAGATAATATCGGACGAGTTCTGATTCCAGATTTTCTAAGAGAGAGCGCCAATCTCAAAACCAAAGTGGTTTTGATTGGGGTGCAAAACCGGTTGGAAATATGGAACGAGAAGTCGTGGACCGATTACAAGAAGCAAGTTGAAAAGCAGGCCGATGGTTTGGCAGAAAAATTATCAGGCCTAGGCATAATGTAAATGACCCACGAAAGTGTTCTTTTAAAAGAAATAATAGACGGGTTGTCTTTAGAGGACGGAGATATCTATCTGGATGCCACAGTTGGCTCCGGCGGCCATATGGAGGAAGTGTGGCGAAAGAAAAAGGATAGAGTGGTACTTGCCGGTATTGATGCAGATGAAATGTCTGTGACAATCACCAGAGAGAAACTTGGCCTTTCTGGAGCTAAAGTGAAACTCTCGGTGCTAAATTTTAGGAATATCGATAAAGCGCCTGATATTCTCGATATCAAAAATCCAACCAAAATTTTGTTCGACCTTGGCTGGAGCTCCGACCAATTTAGTGAAGGTGAGAGAGGTTTCAGTTTCCAAAAAGATGAACCACTCCTGATGACTTTCAAGAATGACTTAAAGGAGGATGACACTACCGCTTATGATGTAGTCAATAAATGGAGTGAAGAAAATTTGGCGGCTGTCTTATACGGATATGGCGAAGAAAGATATTCCAGAAGAATTGCCAAAGCAATCACGGAAAAAAGAATGGAGAAACCGATTGAAACTTCAAAAGAATTAGCAGAAATTGTAAAAAATTCGGTGCCGATATTTTACCGCTTCGGGAGAATCCACCCAGCTACGAGAAGTTTCCAAGCCATAAGGATAGCTGTAAATGACGAACTGCATGCTCTGGAAGAAGGTATACAAAAAGGGTTTCAGATTTTAGAAAAAGGAGGCAGGATCGCAGTGATTTCTTTTCATAGCTTAGAAGATAGGATAGTCAAAAATTTTTTTAAATCACAAGCATTGGAAAATAAAGGGGAACTTATAAACAAAAAGCCGATTACGCCAAGCGATGAAGAAATCAACAAAAATCCGAGATCTAGAAGCGCCAAACTAAGAATAATAAAGAAAATTTAAATAAGATGACTAATTTTATAAAACATAATACAAAAACAGTGATAATGAATGGAGCCACTAACCGTATATTACTGATTTTTATTTTCGCTGCTATTCTTTCTTATGTATACTTTGTTAATATAACCGTTCGAACTCTTACTATTTTAGAGAAGACTAAAAAACAGATGCAGTCTTTGAGTATAGAAGTAAGCGAAATGGAGTCACAGCGTCTTTCCATTGAAAATAATATAAATGAAGGAAAAGCATTACAGATGGGCTTCATAGAGGTTAACAATCCGATTTTTATAACAAGGAAGACTGCTGCTCTTTCTTTCAAAACAGAGTAAAATAAGTAAATGACTGGAAGGATTCGTTTTATATCCGTTATCATCATCTTGATGGCGCTAATCATATCTATTCGCTTGTATTTTGTGCAGATAGTGGATGGAGAGGCTTTTGTTTCCAATGCTGAAAGACAAAATATAAATGAAAATACTATTTCTTATGACAGAGGAGATGTTTATTTTGAAAGTAAGGATGGAGAAAACATACCGGCGGCCATTTCCAGGTCTGGTTTTACTATTGCTATCAATCCTCAAATCATAAAAGACCCGGAAGGTGTTTATAATAGTTTAAGTAAAATCTTAGTTTTAGATAGAAGTTCTTTTTTAGCTAAAGCCTCAAATAAAAGTAAAGTATACGATGAAATAGCCCAGCATTTAAATTCTGAAACAGTTGATAAAATAAAAACTTTAAATCTATATGGTGTCACTATTTCTACAGACAAATGGCGGTTTTACCCAGGAGGGGCTCTCGCTTCCAATGTTATCGGTTTTGTGGCTTACAATGAAAATGAGTTAGCTGGTCGTTATGGTTTAGAAAGATATTATGAAGATATTCTCAGAAGGGACCCTTCAAAGGCTTACAATAATTTTTTTGCCCAATTTTTTTCAAATGTCGAAGATTCCTTCAGTGCAAATCCGCAAGGAGAGGGCAATATCATTACCTCGGTTGAACCATCGGTACAGCTCTTTCTTGAAAATGAATTAAAAAATGTTCGGGAGAAGTGGGGAAGCGATGAAGCTGGAGGCATCATAATAAATCCAATGAACGGAGAAATAGTGGCTATGGCCTGGAATCCTTCATTTGACCTAAACGATTTTAAAAGTAGTGACGTCAATACTTTTGGCAACCCTATGGTGGAAGGAAGATATGAAATGGGCTCTATCGTCAAAGCTCTCACTATGTCAATCGGACTTGATACTGGTACCGTTACTGCCACTTCCACTTACTATGATACGGGCTGTACCACACTCAACAGCGAAAAAATCTGCAATTATGACGGCGTTGCCAGAGGAGTCATACTTATGCAGCAAGTCTTAAACCAGTCATTAAACCTTGGAGCCGCTCATGTGGCTTTAGCTGTCGGAAATGAAAAATTTGCCGAATATATGAAAAATTTTGGTGTTGGCACCGAGACGGGCATTGATTTGCCAAATGAAGGTGTAGGTCTTATAAGCAACCTTGGTAGTAAAAGACAAATTGAAATTGCCACTGCAGCTTATGGCCAGGGTGTTGCTTTTACCCCAATAGAGACCGTAAGAGCTCTTTCGACTATTGCCAATGGCGGAATACTCATAACTCCTCATATAGTTAAAAGTATAAAATATCAAAATGGTCTCACTAAAAAAACGTCTTTTGATATAGGCAAACAGGTAATTAAAAAAGAAACTTCAGAAGAAATAACAAGAATGCTTATCAATGTCGTCGATAAAGCTTTGCGGGGCGGTACCGCCACTACCCCAGGCTATTCGGTAGCTGCCAAAACCGGTACAGCTGAAATGACCGATGAAGGTAAGCCTGGTTATGTCCCTGGAAAATATCTGCACTCTTTTTTTGGGTATTTTCCGGCTTACAACCCTAAGTTTTTGGTATTTCTTTTCCATATTTATCCTAAGGGTGTTAAATATGCTTCCGAAACTTTGACCGATCCGTTCTTAAACATCACCAAATTTCTCATCAACTACTACCAAATCCCTCCCGACAGGCCGGAAGACGTCATCACCAAAACTCAATAAATGATCAAGTTGTGACCCTACAGAGAATCGAACTCTGATTTAAGCCTTGAGAAGGCTCCGTCCTAACCGTTAGACGATAGGGCCTGCAAATAAAATATAACACAAAATTTCCGCTATACACACTTTACTATTTCATTTTAAAAATTACGTTGTATAATTTAGGGGTAGAAATTAGGTCGAATCAAGATTAATTTTTAATTAAGAGTGAAAAAGCCGTCCCTCAATGGACGCTGGGACGGCACGATTTCGCAAAATCGCATGAAAAAAGCAGCACATTGGCTACTCATAATCGGAGGTCTTAACTGGCTTTTGGTCGGTCTTTTGGGTTGGGATATAGGAGAATTGTTTGGTGGACAGTCAAGTGTAATCTCAAGGGTTATATACATCCTCGTTGGTCTTTCGGCTTTGTTAGCTTTGAAACCAACTTCTTCCTCAGCTCCTAAGATGTAATTCTCACCCTCACTTCACAAGGGTCGGGAAGCTGACCTTTGCAGTAAACGAAGTAATGAACAACAGCGCTCTTTAGAAGCGTCGTTGTTTTTAGTATAATGAACAGGTACAAAATGGAAAACCAATTCCCATTACCAAAAACTCCTTTTGAAAATCCTGAAGAGGAGATTTCTCATTTGCAAAAGTTGATAGCCGAAAAGGAAAAGGCTTTAAAAAACATAGGATTAAAGACGGAAACACTGACACCGGCCAGACAGATTTTAGCCGAGTATAAAACCGTGCCCATAACCAGAGCTCTCCATCCTGAATATGAAATAAAAAAAGAAGAAATAGACAAAATAGTTTTAAAACTTTCTCCCGAAGAACATGATAGGCAAATAGATGAGCTTATGAGAGTAGCAAAAGAAAAAGGCGTGAGGAATGCCCTTTCGGTGGTTGAAAAAATGCAGAACTTTCACATTACTGACGATTTCCATAGATTTATTTCAGAATATTTGAAAGAAGGTTTTAAAATTTCCGGGTTGGGTACTAAAGAAAAGATTTACAAAGGTATTGATCTCTCTTTGTATGAAATCTTAATACCCGAGGAGGGTGTTAATAAAGATGTCACAAAATCAAGCTTGGAAGAAATAATTTCTGGCATGGAGCAATTTTATGCCGGTATGCTTTCTATTTCAGACTCAAACAAAGAGGCCGAAAATTGGATGTCTCTGGAAATTGCTAACTCAAATTTTTCTCAAGAAATAGTTTTTTATGTGGCCGTACCGACTTCAAGAAAAAACCTTTTTGAAAAACAAATCCTTTCAATATTTCATAATGCCAAAATTGCTGAAAAACCAGACGATTATAATATTTTCAATGAAAAAGGGTATACTGCCGGCACGAGAGCTTCTTTTACTCAAAACCCAATTTTCCCACTAAAAACCTATGAGAGTTTTAGCCACGATCCTCTCAATGCAATACTTTCAAGTTTTTCAAAAGTGGACAGAGACAAAGAAGGGGCAGCTATACAACTCATTTGGTCACCGGCTGGAGATAAATATATAA
The DNA here is from genome assembly GCA_001824215.1 of Candidatus Zambryskibacteria bacterium RIFCSPLOWO2_12_FULL_39_16. GTDB lineage: Bacteria > Patescibacteriota > Minisyncoccia > Phycocordibacterales > WO2-35-19 > WO2-35-19. The sequence goes on from MHWS01000009.1 coordinate 12,701, forward strand.
AAAAGTATAAAAATGCTTTAAACAAAATTGCAGCAGGCACTCCACTTAAAGAAGCTATAGATATACCCGATAGTGTCTCTGGTGAA
>MHWS01000010.1 GCA_001824215.1 Candidatus Zambryskibacteria bacterium RIFCSPLOWO2_12_FULL_39_16
AAAATTATCAGCGATATTAATTTCCAAAGTTAAACCGGCGTTTTGAATATTTGGCTTGATTTCATTGATTTCCTCTTTTACCAATTCTGCTACATCAAATACAGTTTTATCGTAGACCATTCTCCCCTGCTCTATCCTTGAGATATTTAAGAAGTTTTCCACTATGTCTATAAGATTTTGGCAGGATTTCATTATGGTTTGGGCCGAATCTTTGGCTTTTTGAGGCAATACTCCGAAGTCACCCTCTACCAGCATTGATGAATACCCCTTGATGGCTGTGAGGGGTGCTCTTATCTGATGGGTTGCCAGCGACAAGAACTCTGATTTGAGCTGGTCCAACTCTTTCAACTTTTCATTTGCTATCCCCAACTCCCCTGCCAACTTCTCAATCTTTTCTCTTTGTTTAATTTCCCTACCGACGCTTCTGATAAGGAAAAAACCGGAAATCAAAACCAAGATAAGTGTAACGGCAGTAAGAATTTGATTTGTAAAAGTTTTGACGAAGAAAAATTGAGAGCCGATAATGACAACAAGTGTACCCACAAGAATTTGTGCTCCAAAGGTCTTAATATTAAATGTCTTATATTTAACTATGACATAGGCCAAGAATGCCAAGAAAATAGGCACTCCGAATATCCCATACTGTCCTATCGTCCAGCTATAGTCGCCGAATATAGCACTGGTATCAAACAAACTACCGATGACGTTTCCGAAGGCAAAAGCTATAAGAAAACCAAGTATACCAAAAGTAATGAGAACAATCTTTTGTCTCTCTCCGCTGAACTTTCTTTTTATATAGTTTTTTATAGCAAAGGAAAGTACCCATAATATAAATATAGCCTCAATAAAATATCCGTAATAAGCTAAAGATCCTTCTACAGCGTCTCTGTCGCAATTGGAAATATCATAACCAAGGATAGAAAGTTTGGTAGAAGCAAATATAACTGTCGGTGCTAGAAGTAATACTATTATCAACTTTTTAGCAAAAGAAATATCTTTTTCTTCAATGAACAGGTAAAGGAAATATAGTAGACCAGCATAAATCATTGGTTCTAACATATTTATTATCGTCCAAGCATACATAGTTACGGCCGGTTTATCAGTAGCCCAGAGGATAAGATCACCTAGAAGCCAAATATCCAAAATAACCGTGGTAGCCAATAGGATTTTTGTAGCAAAGTTTTTGCTGCTTTTAAAATACAAAAAGACCACAAGAATGAGAGATGCAACCAAAGGAAGAAGATGTGAGTAATATATAAGAGGGTCAAAAACATTCCCCGATATGAAAAGAAACCGTACAGAATCCCAATCGCATGCAGAAATTAAATTTAAGACTTCATTTGTCATATTTTTAAGAAATTTTTTATGATATCAAAACTCCCCGGAACAGAATCAGGGTCGGTAAAAAAAGTTATATCTCCAAGATACATATAACGGTAAAAAGTTATAGAGACGGATAGTATAACCGCCAAAACAAAAATAATTAGCAGAGCTTTAGATTTTTTGTCCATAATTTATGTATACAACAATTATACAGTATATTACTTTGCAAGACAAAATTGTTTATAAAGAAATTATATAATTAACTAGCCACTCCTTTCTTTTTATTTTTTGACCCGTTTAGATAAACTTTTTGAAAATATTTTGGGACATTGGGCATATATTTTTTAAACTGTTCCTTTGGTAAAAATTGTACCGATTTTATGATACCCCTACAATTAGGCTCACCACAAGTGCATTTCATTTCCCACATATCATCTCCTTCAATTGTAGAATAGTCTACAGTTATTTCCTCAGCTTCTTTTATATCTCTAAGAGCAACCATTGTCACTTTTCCTTTTATCCCAGCACTTGGATTACAAGAGTGATTAAGAAACTTGTATGGTCTTTCAGGATCAATCCAATGATTTTTCTTTACACCAACCCAATCTGGATTTGCTAAGGCATCTTCTTTATTTTTGTTTATTTTAAACTTAATAACTCCTTTAATATATTGTATAATCTCACCCTTTCTAATATTCTCACCTGCGAATATTCCAAGTCCGTCTATTTTACTGTTGGTATGATATATGTGTTTCATCTTTTTATGATTATGCGAATTTTATGATTATACCACAAATTATAGAAATCCAAACCTTAACTTTGTTTGTGTGTAAATGAGAAATCCCGCCGACACACGTTATGCGCCGACGGGATTATACTACCTTTCTCTTCTTCGGGGAAAATAGGAACCAAATAATTATGCCATCGAGGGCAAAAAGCCAAACGGGATAAACAATATCCCCGAATGCCAATGTACTGATGGCAAACAAATTGAACAAGTTAGCCGTCTGAGTAAAGACCCAAGCAGTGCGGTCTTCCTCTTCGGGATTTCTGATTGTCTTCTGAATCGTCGGCCACAAGGCAAACGAATCGGTAGCGAGAGCTGCAATCAATGCCACAGCCGGAGCTTTAAAGACCCAAAGGATCATTAAACTAACTGCTGAGCCAAGTATGCAAAACCATTCACCTTTCTCTCTTTCTTTCTTACCGAACTTAAGAGAAAGCAAGGCAATGGCTGTAATTCCAACCATCTCGGACTTCGCTACCCACAAAGTTTCTTCTGCTCCGCTAGCTTTGGCACTGAAAAATAGCGTCACAACCAGAGGAACCCAAATCCACCAAGTGGTTTTGCTAGGCTTCGTCTCGCCTCTGAGCATAGCCAAAATATAGAGACCATATCCAATAAGAGAGAAAATGCCCGCAAGTACACCAAAAATTTCGTGCACTAAGCACCCCCTTCTTCCTTATTTAACTCCTTTTAAATTATAGCATATCTCACAAAAAATTGCAAGTATAAAACATATAAAATACAATATAGGGCCAAAGCTCTATTTAAATCTAGAGATTAGATTTTATATTCTTATCTTTCAAATCTGGTGCCTCTTTTTATGAAATTAACCTCAAGGTCTTTTAGGCCAAAAGACTTTATAAAATATTCTTTGATTAATTCCGTGTCCATGCCGTTTTTGCAAGTATAAACATCGGCGCTGACAAAACCGCTAGCCGGAAATGTGTGAATGCTTATATGGCTCTCTTCGATGACTACAAAGCCGCTCCAACCACCGTGGTCTTTCAAGTCGTTGCCTTTGGCAAAATAAATTTCTGGTTGAGAAAGCTTCTTCATCCCGAGTTTTTCCGGCAACTTGCTCAAACACTTTAAGACAAGCTCTTTATCGTTTAGTTTTTTATAATTTCCTTTGTAACCATCAATGGTTATATGTTCTCCAAAATTCATAGTTTTAATTATACACTAAATTTTTACAAAAAAAATAAAACAGCGAACTGTTGATAACTGATAATAAAAATTTTATTTATAAAATCAAATTTGAATCGAAAATTGAAAAATATTTATCACATTCCCTCTTCTTTTAGTTTTTGGATAGCTTCTTTGGCTGATTTGGAAAGTTTTTTTGGAAGAGCTACACGAATATGGACTAAAATATCGCCTCGGCCTCTGCCTTGCTGTGGCACTCCCTTGTTTTTGATTTGCAAAATGTCTCCGGTGTTTATCCCCTCAGGAATATTGAGAGTGGAAAGCCCGTCTAAAGTCTGGATATCATATTTGGCACCGAGCAAAGCATCGGAAAGTTTTACGTCTAAATTCATTATGAGGTCGCTTCCTTCTTTGCGGAAAGTTTTATGTTTCTTTATGTGGGTTTTTATATAAAGGTCGCCCGGAGTGCCGCCTTTGACCGCTTCGCCGCCGCCGGACAGACGGATCATCTCGCCGTTGTCTATACCGGCTGGGATTTTTATTTTTATTTCCTCCTCTCTTTTGATGATACCCAAACCGTCGCAGAAACTGCATTTTTCTTTTGGAACTTTGCCCGAGCCCCCACAAGTCTCGCAAGCGCGAGTGACTTGGATGGAGCCAAAAATAGATCTTTTCATTTCTCTTATTTTTCCTTTGCCGTTGCAAGTCTCGCAGGTTATGGTCTCTGTGCCCTTTTTGGCTCCGCTACCGTTGCAGACGTTGCAAACCGAAACTTTATTTAAAAGTATGGTTCGTTCAACGCCAAATATAGATTCTTCAAAAGAAAGCTCCAAGTCTATGGATATGTCCCTCCCTCTCTTGGCTTGAGACCTTCGGCCTCCGCCGAAAAATTCTCCAAAAATGTCTCCCAAATCAAAACCTTCGGCAGAAAAACCTCCTTGTCCTTGCTCACCGGTAAAACCTGAAAAATCAAAACCGCTTTGTTTGGCAAAATCCTCCCAGTTACCGCTAAAGCCTCCACCGGCACTTTGCCCACTTGGTCCTCCGGCAAAAGTTTGTCCATAAGTGTCATACTGAGCTCTTTTTTGGTCATCAGAGAGGACGCTGTAAGCTTCACTGGCTTCTTTAAATTTTTCGGTATTACCGCCCTTTTTATCGGGGTGATATTTATGAGCAAGAGTACGAAACGCCTTCTTTATCTCATCTTTTGAGGCTTTTTTGTCTATACCTAATATTTCGTAATAGTTTTTCATATGATTTAGCGAAATCATGTCGCATTGGCGTCCATTGAAATGCGACCCTACTATAGCAAGATTTTAGCTCTTTGTCACTTATTTATTTTCTTCAGGCTTGTCCGGCGAAGCTTTAGCGGAGTCGGACGGTTTTGACTCTTCTTTTTTTGTTTCTTTTGGCTCGCTTGCCTTTGGTGTGGGATTTTTTTGCATATACTCCCCTATTTTCTGGATTTCTTTTGAAAGGTTTTCGGTGGCTGCTTTTATGGCTGAAATATCATCTTTATCTTTGACTTTTTTAAGCTCTTCAACTTTTTCTTGCACTCCTTTCTTAATATCGTCAGAAATCTTCCCCTCGGCATCTTTGAGGGCTTTTTCGGTAGTGTAGACTAGTTGCTCGGCTAGATTTTTGGCTTCAGCTGCCTCTTTTTTCTTCTCATCATCCTCGGCATGAGCTTCGGCGTCTTTTTTCATCTTTTCTATTTCTTCTTTGGAGAGGCCGGAACTGCCTTCTATCTTTATTGACTGTTCTTTGCCGCTTGACTTGTCCTTGGCCTTAACACTTAGGATGCCGTTAGCGTCTATATCAAAAGAAACCTCTACTTGGGGCACTCCGCGCGATGCCGGCGGTATGCCGTCTAAAATAAACCGACCGAGAGTGCGATTGTCGGCAGCCAAAGGCCGCTCCCCTTGGACAACATGTATCTCTACACTTGTCTGGTTATCGGCGGCAGTGGAAAATACTTGAGATTTTGAAGTTGGGATAGTGGTATTTCGGTCAATTTGTTTGGTAGCTACTCCGCCCATTGTTTCAATACCGAGGGAAAGCGGAATGACGTCTAAAAGCAAAATATCCCTGACGTCACCACCAATGATGCCTCCTTGGATAGCGGCGCCCAAAGCGACGACTTCATCCGGATTGATGCTTTTATTTGGCTCTTTACCAAAAAACTTTTTCACTTCTTCCACCATTTTTGGCATCCTTGTTTGGCCTCCGACCAAAACGATTTCATCTATGTCACCGACTTTGAAAGGTGAAGCTTCAATAGCTCGCTTGGTGATTTCTAGGGCTCTTCGTATAAACTCATCGGCAATCTCTTCCAATTTGGCGCGGTTCATTTTTATAAGAAGGTGGCGGGGGCCGGAAGAATCGGAAGTTATGAAAGGTATATTGATTTCGGTATCAGTGGCGGTTGAGAGTTCAATCTTGGCTTTTTCTGCGGCTTCGTCTAGGCGTTGAAGTGCCAATGGGTCTTTGGTGATATCAATACCTGATTCTTTTTTAAATTCGCTAGCTAGCCAGTGGATGATTTTTTGGTCGATATCTCTGCCGCCCAAATGAGAGTCCCCGTCGGTGGCTTTAACCTCTACTACATCATCCCCCACCTCCAAAATGGAAATATCAAAAGTGCCACCACCGAAATCAAAAACTGCAATCTGCTCGTCTTTCTTTTTATTAAATCCATAAGCCAAAGCTGCTGCTGTCGGTTCGTTTATAATCCTTTTGACATCAAGTCCGGCGATCTGACCTGCGTCCTTTGTGGCTTTCCTCTGGGCATCATTGAAATATGCAGGCACGGTGATGATAGCTTCGGTAATCTTTTCTCCCAGTTTAGCTTCGGCGTCAGCCTTTATCTTCCCGAGAATCATCGCTGAAATTTCTTCCGGCCTATAATTTTTATCACCTATTTTTACCGAGACTCCCCCTGCCTCTCCCTTGGAGACTTCAAAAGGCACTGTCTTTATATCTTTTTGGACAGCTTCTTCATCAAAGTTGTGGCCGATAAATCTTTTTATGCCAAAAACGGTATTTTTAGGATTGGTTACAGCTTGCCTTCTTGCCAAAAGTCCAACCAGCCGCTCGCTGGTTTTGGAAATAGCTACAATAGAAGGCGTAGTACGTACCCCTTCGCTGTTTTCAATTATTTTAGGGCTTCCGGCTTCCATTACCGCTACGGCGCTGTTTGTGGTCCCTAAATCAATCCCAATTATTTTTGACATAATTTTTGAAAGTTATTAATAATTTAAATTTTTTAAATGTTAGCGAATGGAATTATACTCGTCTTTGAAGTTATTTCAACTCTGCTACTTTGACTTTGGGCGGACGGATTATTTTGTCTTGTAGCTTGTAGCCTACGCTTACCACTTCAAGTATTTTATGGTTATCTTTGGGGTTTTCTATCGGGACGTTTTCTATGGCTTCATCCCTTTGTGGGTCAAACTGCTCTCCCAAAGGCGAAATAATAGAAATGCCATGATTTGAAAGGACATTTACAAGTTGACTGTGGATATATTCGACACCCTGTCTCCAGTTTTTATCTACTTTTTCCCAAGCCTCTTTGTTTTTGAAGGCAGATTCAAACGAATCAAGGACAGGGATTATTTCTGTAGCGATATCTTCTTTGGCAAACTTGGCGAACTCCCTTTTTTCTTCTTCCAGCCTTTTGCGTAAGTTTACTCCGTCTGCTCTCTCTTTTTGCCAACCAGTCAGATATTCTTGGCTTTTCTCTTCCAGTTTTTTTACTTTTTCCCGAAGTTTTTTTATGAGAGCGGCAGGGTTGCTTTCCTCATCTTCGTTGTCAAAAATTATTTCTTCTTCATCTTTCATATTAAGTTATCGCTTATCCAATGTGGCTTACTTGGAAACCCTCGGTTTTCCAACACTCGCTCCGCTCGCTTCCTTCCTCCACAGGAAAACTAGAGTTTTTCCGACCCCTTTCCCCCACCACAATGGTCTGGCTATCGCTTCGACCATTGCGGTGCTTTCCTTGCTTTCTTGAGGCCAAATTTGCGTCGTTCTTTGGCGCGAGGGTCGCGTTTCAAAAAACCGATAGTTTTAAGTTTTGGTCTTGATGTTCCATCATATTTTACCAGAGCGCGAGCAATACCGTGCCTCAAAGCTTCTGCTTGAGAATGTATACCACCCCCTTTCATATGTGCGGAAACACTAAAATTGCCAATCTTCACTTTAGCCAAAGCTTCCTCTACTACTTTACGGAGTTCTTCGGTTGGAAAATATGTAGCTAAGTCTCGGTCATTTATTTTAAAAGTATTTTTGGAAGCTGGAGTAATACGTACTCTAGCGACAGCCGTTTTCCTTCTACCGACGGCCTCAAAGTATCGTTCTTTACTTTTTGCTTGCCCTGAGCTTGCCCCATGGGCTGTTTTTTCTTTTGCTGTTGGTGCCATATTATTCGGTGATTATTAAATTTTGCATCATCCTGTCTCTCAATTTGTTTTTAGGTAACATACCTTTTATAGCGATTCTCAAAACTTCTTTCATGCCTTTATCCGAAATAACTTTTTTCATACTTCTCTCTCGCAAGCCGCCTGGATAACCGGAATAGTTTTTATAAATTTTATCATCCATTTTTTTATTGGTGGTAAAAATCTTTCCGGCATTTGATATTTTTACTTTCACATCTGGAATAGCGTTGCGGACAAAATCAACTCGATTTTTACCCATCAAAATAATAGCGACTTCGCTGGCTACTCTCCCTAATTTTTTATTTTGTGCATCTATTGTGTATTCCATGATTTTTATTTTACAAATTCAATAATCGCCATCTTGCTTCCGTCTGACATCCTCCTTTTGGATTTTGTGATTCTGGTGTAACCGCCTTTTCGGTCTGCATATTTTGGGGAAATGGTATCAATCAATATCTTGGTGGCTTTTGTTCCTAGCTTCTCATTTATTGCTCTTCTTGCGGCAATATTTTTTAGTTTACCTTTTGTTACGAGTTTTTCGATAAACGGTCTGAGCTCTTTGGCTTTCGGCTCCGTTGTTTCCATTTTCTCATACAAAACCAAAGATCGAGCAAGAGAATTCATCAAAGCATTTCTTACTTTGCGGATCCGGCTGAATTTTCTGTTTGCGTTATGATGTCTCATGATAATCTTTTAATTCCTGCCTACCGGCAGGCAGGCTTTAATTATTTTAATGTTATGCCGTGTTCTCCTAAAACTCTTTTAATTTCGGCGACTCCTTTAGCTCCAAGTCCCTCTATTTCTAAGATATCTTTCTCCCTTTTTCTTGCCAAACCACCAATTGTTCTTATATTGGCGCTTGAAAGAGCATTTAATGTCCTCGCAGAAAGATTTAAATTTTCGATGCGAGTTTTTAAGAATTCTGAGTCTGTCTTTTGGGCACTGTCATTTTTCTCATCAGAAGTCTCAGTGCTACCCGTCGAGGTATCTTTCTCAGATAAATCTTCTGTCTCTTTAAATCCAACGATAGCTTTCAATTGTTCCATCATAATATATATGGATTTTTCCAGAGCCTCTTTGGGGCTGATACTCCCATCCGTTTCTATAGATATCCTTAGACGGTTGAAGTCCGTTCGATCGCCAACTCTCATATTTTCAACTTCATAATTAACTCTTATGATTGGGGTGAAGTTGGCATCCAGTACGATGGTGCCTATATCAACTTTATTTTTCCCTAGCATATCTCTGCTTACGAAACCCAGCCCCTTTTCTACGGTAATCTCTATGTTCAGCTCAGAATCTTTATCAGTAAGGGTTGCTATAACGAGCTCTGGATTTATAATCTCCACTTGTCCGGGGGCTTCGATGTCTTTGGCAGTAACGGTTTTTACCCCTTTTGCTTTTATTGTTAGAGTTTGGGACTCGTTGGAAAGTATTTTAATCCTGATTCTCTTTAAATTGAGCATTATCATCACCACGTCTTCCTTTATACCTTTTATTGAGGAAAACTCATGTTCAACGCCTGCAATCTTTACCGAAGTTATAGCCGCTCCGGGCAGAGATGATAAAATAATTCGGCGAAGACTGTTGCCTATGGTAAATCCATATCCCGGATAAAATCCATCAATCTCATAAATACCTTTATTGCCTTCTTCCCTAACCACTTTTGGTTTTGATGGCAACACAATATTTTTATCAAAGTTATCCATTGTCATAATATTAAAAATTAAAATTAATTAAAATTAAAAAAATACCATTTTAAAAACTATCTCTGGTAATACCCAATAACCTGGTTAAGGTCAAACAATAGGTCGGCTTTTTCCGTGAAAGACCCTTCTTTTATAGAAAGCTCTTTCTTCTTGCTATCCCATGATATCCAATCTGGTGACTTTGTTTCCGTAATTTTATTCTCCATTTCGCTAAACAGCTTGCTTTCTTTGCTTCCCTCACGAATGGTTATTTTATCACCGGGGCTGACAGAGAAAGATGGAACATAAACTTTCTTATCATTTACCAAAAAATGGCCATGAGAAACAGCTTGCCTGGCAGAGAGATGAGTTGGTAAAATACCAGCTCTCCAAACTACATTATCAAGGCGATGTTCAAGAGTTTTTAAAAGGGTTATCACAGGAGAGCTTGTCTTTTTCGCCAGAGCTTGATTTACATATTTTGCAAATTGTTTTTCTGCAACACAATAAAACATTCTTGCTTTTTGCTTCTCATTCAATTGTATGCCGAAATCAGTCTTTGGTTTATTAAAAGATTTTTTCTTATTTTTACGCTCTTCCCTAAGGCTATACTTTTGAGTTTGAGTTTTCTCAAAAATAGGAGATTTCAATCTGCGGGCTATTTTGTATTTTGGTCCGATAATCATAAATTTATTAAATTAAACTCTCCTTGGTTTTTTTGGCTTAGGGCCGTTATATGGTATTGGTGTAGCGTCTTTTATTGAAATAAGGTTTATGCCTTTTGAAATAAAGCCTCTTATCCCAGATTCTCTGCCCGAACCGACACCTTTCACAATTACCCCGATTTCCTTTATGCCTAAAGTTTGAGCCTTTGCTCCTAATGTCTCACCAACCTTGGCGGCAGCAAATGGAGTACCTTTCTTTGCTCCTTTGAATCCCAGTTTTCCGCTAGAAGAAACAGCTAAAACATTGCCTTTTTTATCGGTTAGTACCAGTTCTGTGTTGTTGTAAGTTGATCTGACGTGAAGTATTCCAGATTCAACTTTTTTTTTGTTGGAAATATCGACCGTCTCTGCTTTGACATTGCTATCTCCTGACTCTGTATTTGTTTTTACAATTCTTTTTTTACCCATAACTGTTTTTTATTTGTATTTTATTTCTTCTCAACCGCTTTTCTGCCGGTGCCAACGGTTTTTCTGGTGTTGCCTCTGCGAGTGCGGGAATTGGTCTTAGTCCTCTGGCCTCTGACCGGCAAGACCCGGATGTGCCTTATTCCTCTATAGCATTTTATGTCTTTGAGTCTTTTTATATTTCCGGAAACTTCTCTTTTTAAATCTCCTTCAATTTTTAGACCCTCTATTATCTTTCTTATTTCATTTTCTTTTTCTGTACTCAGCTCTTTAGCTTTGGTGCTCCAATCAACTTTTGCTTTGTCCAAAATTTGTTTAGCACGAGGACGACCAACTCCAAAAAGGGTCGTTAACCCAGTATCAAGTCTCTTATTGTCTGGTATTGTAATTCCTAAAATCCTCATAATTTCTTAATCTTTTTTATTATCTAAATATTTTTATTACCCCTGTCTTTGTTTGTGTTTTGGATTTCCTTCGCACACAACAAACAAAACACCTCCTCGGCGAACCATCTTGCATTTCGGGCACATTTTCTTTATTGAAGCTTTTACTTTCATCCCGTTAGAAGTCCAAATTAACCAATAAATTACTTACTCTTGAATCCCTAGACTTCTAACGGGATTCATTTGCCTTATCAAACTGCTCGCTTACCATCAAGCCTGCGCACGATCCTACCCTTTCCTCCGTAAGGATCAAGAATAACTTCCACGGAATCTCCGATTAAGACTTTGATTCTATTGAGTCTCATTTTGCCCGATAAATACGCGATCGCCTCTATTTCCTTAAATTTGACACGAAAAAACGCATTCGGAAGCGCTTCCGTTATTACGCCGATACTTGTTTCCTGCCTCTCTTTATCTGTCATTAGCAATGGGAAAAGGTTAGCATATAAGGCTTATTAGTGTCAAGTTTTTAGTTATCGATCGTCCGAACATGTATTTTTGAAGAACTATCAGGGAAGGATTGCTTCCAAATAGGTCTTATGGTGGCTGTTAAACTTGAAATTCCGGCAAATTCACTCATAAGATTTGCCGCCCCTTTTTTGGGAGCTCCTAAGAGTTTTTGATTTATAATATTTACATCTATACTTGCCAAAATCTTAGCCTTACCGTTTATTTGTAAGTTTATTTTCCCACCAGTGTCCAAGTCATCGGGTTTGCTGGTTATTTTTAGAAGGGAAAAATCTTTGATTATAGATTTTATGTTGTTCCAATCTGTTGAACTTGATACGTAATGGTTTGTTATAGTACCCGATAAATCTTGAATGTTTAGCATTATTGCATAAGCAGTCACCTCTTTTCCTATAATAACAGACGAACCGTCTTCTTTTTGAGGCAGCTCTTGAGACTTATATACAATAGAACCTCCAAGTAAAGTAAGTCCTTCGGGCACTTTTGAATTTAAGTCTTTTTGAAGGTTGGCCTCTGTTTCAGTATCAATATTTTGTAATGCCGTCTGTTTATTGGCAGGAAGCACGGTTTTGATTTTACCTACAAAACCGCCGGCCATATCTGTAAGAGACCGAGCATAAAAGTTTTTATAACGATTTACGTCGCTCTTAAATCCGGGGATAGTAAAATCAGACTTTTTGATATTGTATTTTTCTCCAGCTTCATCGGCGGTAACTTGCACTTCTATGCTCCCGGGAGCTCCCACTCCATTTAGGACTGTTTTACCCGGTACTACGACCGACTCAGATATCCTATAGATAAGGCCTTCTGGACTTTCAAATCTTGTGCGGGTGATAAGTCTTTGAGGTTCGGTAGAGAAATTATTATAAATCACAATCTTGCCTGAAGCTTTAAGTGTGGCAGCTTCCTCGCCGGTGGTTGGCACAGAAATCGTATTTGATTGTGAAAGTTTTACGACTTCGTATCTGACAGTGTTTTCTTGCTTATCATTTGTACCGATTATTTTCATATCTACATCGGTATTCTGACTTTTTGGTGTGATGACTATAGTAGCCGAAGCGAATACCGTCATCATTACCACGATAAATCCACCGATTAAAATAATAACAATGGCTCCAAATATCAGCGGTTTTTTCTTTGTCTTACTGAGACCAGAAGTGTTCCGAATCGGCTCTTTTTTGTCTTTAGGGTAATAATATTGGTAAGCGTCACTTTTTTTGTTTTCTGTTACCTCTGACATTTTGGAATCAAAGCTTACAGGCTCTGTCTTCGGAGTCGGTGGAGTTTTTGGTTTGATTGCGATAGGTACTTTTCTTTTGCCACTATTAGGAATAGGGACATCACGGATGCTCCTTCTTTCAGGCGGTGTTACATCGCTAAATTGTATTCTTGGCATATTTGTATTATAAACCTTTTTTTGATTTTTGCGCAACAAAATTGTGGAAAGATGTCATTCCAAGATTGCTTTTATACGCCGGACTCCAGCCGAGGAAGCTTCTTCTTTGATGATTTTGAAAACTCTTTTAGGTTTCTTATCCCTCGGGTTCTCCTCGGGACCTCCAATACTGGCAAGATCGCCAGTATTTTCGGCATGCGGGCCACCACAAAATTCTTTTGACCAGGCGGACTCTAGAGAGTCGCCTATATAATAGATACTGACCTCGTCACCGTATTTTTCTCCGAATACATGAGCTGCGCCGGTTTTTTCGGCTTCCTCTTTGTTCATTACCATTTTATTTACAGGCAAATTTTCGGAAATTTTTTGATTGACCAAATCTTCAACTTTCTGTTCTTCTTCATCTGTCATCTTGCGGTTAAATGAAAAATCAAATCTCAATCTCTCAGGTGTTATATTGCTCCCCTTTTGCGTCATGTTCTCTCCTAGGACTTCTTCAAGTGCTTGTCTAAGCAAATGTGTGGCGGTGTGGTACTTTATTTCCATTTCAGAATGTCCCCCCAGTCCCCCCTTAAACTTTTGTTCACTGCTTGCTCGAGATTTTATTTTATGCTCTTCCATTCTGTTTTGAAACAACTGTCTGTCAACGGTCATACCTCGTTCTTTAGATATCTCCTCGATAAGTTCAAAAGGAAAACCATATGTGGTCACTAGTCCAAAAACTATTGAAGCTGGCAGTTCTTGCTTATTCATTTTTTCATTCTCATAGGTTCGAGCTACCCAATTAAATTCTTTGAGCCCTTTCTCCAATGTCTCTTCAAATTTTTCTGTTTCCTCCCCTATAGCTTCAAAAATTTTATCTTTTTTTTCGTTTAATTCAGGATAAGTGTTAATTATTGTTTCTACGGGGGCTTTATAGAAATTTACATCTAGACTAGCTCCTATAAATTTGTGATGAATCAACATCGCTCTTCTTATCAATCTTCGTAATACATAACCATGACCAACATTAGAAACTTCAACCCCATCAGAAATTATAAAAGCTATTGCCTTTAAATGGTCTGCTACTATTCTAATTTTTTCTATTGGTTTATCACCAACAATGGAAATAATTGAAGATATTATCAGTGCAAATAAATCAGTATCAAAAACAGTTGGGACTTTTTGGACGACTTTTACCAATCGCTCCAAGCCCATGCCTGTATCAACACCTTTAGTTTCAAGTGGTTTTAAGGTTTTATCGCTGTTTTGATAGAACTCATTGAAAACAATATTCCATATTTCAATCCCATCTACATAAATTTCGGTGGTTGGGCCACAAGGGCCTTCCTCCCCTGTCGGACCCCAAAAGTTATCGGCCCTGCCTGATTTTTTAACCACGATATTTGGGTCAATAGATTTCCAGATTTTTTCTGATTCTGAATCTGGAGGAATTTTGTCCTCTCCAGCAAAAACCGAAATGTAATCTATTTTCAAATTCATCCAATCGGGACTGGTGATAAATTCATAAGCGTATTTGATTGCATCAATTTTCCAATACCCACCAAAACTGAAATTACCAAGCATTTCAAAAAAGGTAAGATGGCTTCCATTCCCCACTTCATCAATGTCGGAAGTGCGGACGCATTTTTGGACTGAAGCGACATTCAATGAACCGAAATCTTCCTTCGCATTTTTCTTGCCAATATAATAGGGTTTGAATTGTTGCATCCCCGCTGTAGTGAAAAGCACTGAAGGGTCGTTTTCGGGGATAAGCGAAGCACTCGGGATTATCTTATGTCCTTTGCTTTTGAAAAACTTCAAAAATTTTTGCCTGATTTCTTTTGAGGTCATATCGTCATTTTACAACAAAAAGATTCATTTTCCAATTGATTTTATGGATGCAGATAGGTATAGTGTTACGGATGAACTACAAAAAGAAAATATTAAAAAATAGTTTGAGGATTGTGGCGGTGCCTATAAAAAATGCACCATCGGTGACGGTCATGAGTCTTATTGAAGCCGGTTCAAAATACGAGGACAAGAAAAATAACGGTATATCGCACTTCTTAGAACACATGTGTTTTAAGGGGACAGAGAAAAGACCCAATGCTGTAGATATTTCCGGGGAATTTGATTCTCTTGGCGCCCAGAGTAACGCATTCACTTCTCAAGAAGTCACAGGTTACTTCGGCAAAGCTCACAATAAACATACTGACAAAATTTTAGATATCATTTCGGACATGTATCTTCACCCGACTTTTCCGGCAAATGATTTGGAGATAGAAAAAGGAGTTATAGTAGAAGAAATAAATATGTATGAAGATTTGCCTCAGAGTTTGGTACACGAAGTTTTTGACGGACTTCTGTATGGAGACCAACCGGCCGGCTGGAGCGTAGCTGGCACAAAGGAAAATGTGCGAGGATTTAGACGGGATGATTTTATAAATTATAGAAAGAATCATTATGTTTCTTCAGCCACAACCATTGTTATTGCCGGAGACATTGACGATGGTGATGTTTTTAAAAAAGTAGAAAAAGCTTTTGAAGGTATGCCTGCGGGCAAAAAAGCTTCTAAGAAAAAAGTCTTGGAAAAGCAAAATAAGCCTGCTATCAAATTAAAGTTTAAAGAGACCGATCAAACCCATTTGATCATAGGATTGAGAGCTTTTAATCTTTATGACAAAAAAACGCCGGCTTTAAAGCTGCTCTCTGCGGTACTTGGCAGTGGTATGAGCTCTCGGCTTTTTCAAAAGATGAGGACTGATTTGGGTATTTGTTATTATGTCAGATCGTCTGTTAATGATCTTACAGATCACGGTACTTTGGCAATTTCTGCAGGTGTTGATTCTACGAGAGTGAAGGAAGGTATTAAAGGAATTTTAGGAGAGATGGTAAAAATAAGAGATGAAAAAATCCCGGACTCGGAACTTCGTAAAGCCAAAGATTATATTATAGGCAATATGTATTTGGGATTAGAATCGTCTGATTCGTTGGCCGGATTTTATGGTTTCCAAGAAATATTAAAGGAAAAAATAAAAACGCCAAAGGAAGTGGAAACGGAAATAGAAAAAATTTCGACGGGAGATTTATCCAAAGTGGCAAAAGAAATTATCACAAACAGCAAACTAAATATGGCTATAGTCGGAAAATACAAAGACGAAAATCAATTCAAAAACATTTTGAAAGTTTAAAATGTTTTTAAGATCTCAAAATCTTTCTTAAGCTGATCCTTAGTGTGAGAATTATAGACAGCGACGGCCGGGTGATACAAAGGGACGACTTTAATGTCGCCATAGCTTGTAGTGGTATCAAAGACTCTACCGTGCATTTTGCTTATTACATCCAGTTCTAGTTCAAGACCTAATTTATTCATAACATAACCCATAGCATATCGGCCGAGAGTAGCTATAACTTTTGGCTGGATGATTTCGATTTGCCTGTCCAAAAACGGTCCGTAAATTTTTATTTCATCCGGTAGAGGGTCCCTGTTTTGAGGTGGCCTGTCTTTGACGATGTTGGTTATATATATTTCGCTTCGCTCAATACCTACGAAATTTAAAAGTTCATTTAAAATATCTCCAGCTCTTCCGCAAAACGGTTTGCCGGTTTTGGCTTCGTTTCTACCGGGAGCTTCGCCTATAAACATTATTTTGGCAAAATGACTCCCCTCCCCGATTACCGGCAGATTTTTGTTTTCAATCCTAAATTTATAAAGCGGCGATTTTTTGAGCGCCACCACTTCATCTTTAATCTTCCTCATCAATTCTTTTCGGTCTTCTTTATTTTGTTGCATTGTTTACTGAGTTTATATATGTGCAATACTGACAATCGGGTAATGACTTTGGAATCTCCACGGAATCCAGGCATTTTTTCATTTCTAAAAGCGTTTTTTCTATCCATTTGTCCGAACCTGTATAAGGAATGAGTTTGACGTCAAATTCGAGCTTGCCATCAAAAGCCTCTCTGTCTCTTTTGCCATTTGCATAGACGAAATATCCGGTGTTAGAGACTTCCAAATCATTGTGCCGCAGGAGCCACTGATAGACCTCCATTTGCCTCTTGTATCCGTCCTGCCACTCGGCGTCGAGTGTTACCTCCGCCTCTTTGCTAGTAGCTTTATAATCAACCACCATAAGCTCCCCTTTTTTATCCACCCAGATATCATCGACAGCGCCAAAGACCACAAAATTGGCTGGTTCAAAAAAGGCTTCTACACCAGTAAAATTTTCTCGCCATTTTTCCATTCGTGTGTCTGCGAATGGTATAGCATCTACGTCGTAATTCTCCATTAAAGGATGGGGAGTTTTTTGTTTGCGATGGATGTCAAATTCTTTTTTAAGCAATGTATCAACTGCACTGTTTAAATTGAAAGGAAAGCCTTGAGGTCTCCCAACTCCAAGCCTTCGGTCTAGATAAAAACACCTCGGACATTCCACAAACAAATCAATCTTTGACCTGCTTATCCTAAAAGCTTCCTTGACTTTCGGGTCATAAAGTTTTTTTCTATAAAACGCCATTTATTTTTGTATCAATTTTATTTCAGCCATCATTTTGGTGATTTTTTCGTCTGATAGACCGGCCTGTTTCGCAATATCTGGATTATCTTGGGCCTGTTTGCAAAGAACAATACCTGCTTCCATTAAAAGTTTTTCGTCGCTTGGATTAATACTAACAAGACAAGTAATCGGGTGAAGATGTGTTTCTTCTATCAAATCTTGTAAACTGCCATCTTCGGGATAATTCCAGCCGACTAATTTCATATTTTTGCACATGGCGTATTTGATGGCTGATTCGGAAAACTTAGTGTTGGTAATGAGCCAACCTTCGTCTAATTTTCTTTCCTTACCAAAACTGAATATAGTTTCCGACAAATCTTCCCAGCGCGCTTTAATATACAAAGCAACTTTTAAATCAGACTTAATGCCAAATTCGTTATGAAATTTTGCCTCTACCATTGTGAGTTTGTTTTCATTCCAAGCCACAATATCTACTTCGTGTTCTGCACATTTACCTTTGGCCATAAAATCTGTTACTGTCTCAAATCCTTTGGCGCGAAAAATCTCTGCCACAAATTGTTCAAACGGAAAACCGGAAGGTCCTAGATCCACGATTGCATTTCGAAGTGAATATCTGGCGGTAACTTTAGGTTCGTCCTCTTTTTTTAAGAGTTCAAAGGCGTGTGTGTATATTTCTTTGGTGGTAATGTTGTCTATCAATTCTTTCTCAATATGAGAGATTATTTTATCTACCACACTTTTCTTTGCTCCTGCTTTCGTTAAAGAGTTGTGTAATTTTTGTGGATCAAAAATCTCTCTTTCTCCAGTTGCTTTAATTATGTATTTATCACTCATTGATTTATTATACCACCACCCAGACAAATTTCTCTCTGCCCGAATGAACCGTTCGGACGGGTATCATATAAAACCAAAGATTGGCCACTAGAGACCCTCGTTTGAGGCTCTTCAAAAGTGACTTGGTAATAATTGTTTTGTTTTGAGATGATGCATTTTTGCTTTTCTTGTCTGTATCTAATACGTGCCGAGTATGTTTTTGACAGGTCTGGTATTTTTCCGCTTACCCAATTTATATTTTGAAGTTTTATATTGGTATCGCCAAAAAAATGTTGCGGAGAAAATTGCTTTGAAAAAAGTCTGGTTGAGCCCTGCAAGGGCGACCCGAGGACTTTTTGAAAAGCAATTTTCGGAGCATTTTCTCGATTATCCTTAGCAATTTTCTTTCTGGCGATGGGAGCAACAGTCACTGTATTTCTTTTGATATCCTTTGCTACCACATACAAAGGCACTTCCTTATCTGATTTTTTTGTAATAGTAAAACCGCGCCTTTCGCCTATGGTAAAAAATATCGCTCCGTTATGATAGCCTATGATTTCTCCATTTCTATTTAAAACATCTCCTTTTTTCGACGAAATATATCTCCCTAAAAATTCTTTCATATCAACTTGTCCCAAAAAGCAAAGACCCTGGCTGTCTTTCCTTGTAGCTTGTGGCAGACCAAATTTTAGAGCGAGCTTCCTGACTTCTGATTTTTGCAGATGCCCTACGGGAAATAAAACATGTTTCAATTGCTTTTGAGTTAAGGTCCAGAGAAAGTAGCTCTGGTCTTTGTTTTTGTCAGCGCCCTCCATAAGAACTACTTCACCTGAAGTTTGCGCGTAGTGTCCTGTAGCAACAAAATCAGCTCCGTTTTTTAGCCCAAATTTCAAAAAATGTCCGAACTTTATTTCTTTATTGCACATCACGTCTGGATTTGGCGTCCTTCCTTTTTTGTATTCGGCCACCATATAATCAACCACTTCTTTTTTATATTCTTTTTCCAGATCAAGCGTGATAAAAGGAATATCCAAAATTGCCGCTACTCTCATAGCGCTTCTCCTATCTTCTTTCCAAGTGCAGGGGTATCCTTCCGGAGTCCATGCTTTTATAAAAACTCCCGTTACAGCGTAACCTTCTTTCTTTAGCAACGCTGCCGACACTGCACTGTCCACCCCGCCGGACAATCCTACAAATACTCCTCGGCCTTGCTTAGGGTGAAATTTTTTGACCTTATTTTTCATAAGGCCAATAATATATCAAAAAATTCAATTTAGGTACAATTCTCTGTTTCTTTTATGTTCTTCAAAATTTTTGGCGTAATATATGTTGCCAACTTTGTCGGAAAGAAAATACAAATATGAGGTCTGGGTTGGCGCAATAGCGGCTCTCAAAGAGTCAATACTTGGACTGGCGATTGCAGTCGGAGGCAGACCTTTATTTATATAAGTGTTATAAGAGTGATCTTCAACCAGATCTTCTTTTGTTAAAGTGTATGAATTTTTACCATTGTAATATATAAACGGCGAATCAACTTGAAGGAGCATATTAAGTTTTATTCTTTTCCATAAAATCCCGGCAATTATCCTTTTGGTTTCTAGAGAATTGTTTGCCTCTTTTTCTACGATTGAAGCCATGATGACAATATCGCTTAGTGATTTTTTATATTTTAAAATATCGTTCTCATACGGCTGTATTTGTCTGGTAAAATTTTCTCGCATCATCAGTATGATATCTTTTGCTTTGGTATTTGGCGTCAAGAAGTAAGTATCTGGAAATAAATATCCTTCATAATTATTATCTTTAACCTCATCAAGAAAGTCTTTGGATTTGAAAGCAGGCAATTCTTTTTCAAAAATTTTCGCCATTTCAAAAGAGGACGTACCCTCGGGGATAGTTATTTTTTTTGCGATTAAACCAAACTCTCCGTTATGGATCATCCCCGCTACTTTGAAGATATTTACGGCTGATGGGAAATAATAATCGCCAGCAATGACCATTCTTTGTCCGCCTAAGATAAAAATAAATGTCTTTAACCAAAAGGAAGAACGGACGACGCCTTCTTGCTCAAAAGATTTAGCTATTTGAGAGAGAGACTCACCTCTTTCGATTGTGACTAGCGCTTGCTCTGGAAAAGGTCTCGGTGACCTCCAGCTAAAAGTATAAAATCCAGCCAGAAACAAGATAGTAATAATCGCTATGCTTATTATTTTAAAAAAATGTTTATTTATAAAAGGAGAAAAACCAAAAATCCTAAGTCGCCAAATTATCACTTTTGGACTAGCGGCTATTTTCAGTCGCAAACTCTCTATTTTCTGGAGTAGTAACTCTTTTAATTTAATGAATTTATTCATCCCGTTAGAAATTTATATCTTAGGGGTTCATTGATTAATTTAAAATATGAATTGTATTTCATGGTATTTCTAACGGGATTCATTGCTGGTTATATAGGAAGATTTGGCGGAGCTTTAGATTTGAGCGAAGGTATTCTCTCAAAGGTTGGCGTGCTGGCGACGGAGCCAGGAAAATGATAAATAGTGGCAAGTTCCTCGGCATTTAAAATAAATGGCTTGCTGTAAAATTTCCTGCCTCTCCATGGTGAGTAGAAAAATCGACGGAGCTTATACTCTTCTAAAACTCTAGGTTTAAGTTTTTCTTCCTTGCCGCCCCATTTCTTCCAAGGATAATTAAAAATAGTAGACCAACCTTTCGGTTTAAAACCATTTAAATTTTCAGAACCATATTGTTTGAGACAGCCGGTGACGCCCCCAATATTTGCCGGATTGTATTTATCTTTATCGGCAATATAAATTCCTCTAATGCCGCAATCAAAAGGCGTTTTTGATATGCTTCGTTCTATGGCAGCAATTACATCAGCCTCACCTTTACTTGGTATTCGGGGGAAGCCCCCTTCTTTGGCAGTTTTTAATTCTTCTATTATTTTATCTTTTTCTACTTTAGCTTCGTTTATCCAAGAATCTTCCTCTTCTCCAAAAACATCAAATAAGCGTTTCTTTTTGTGAGCCCGGATTATTATTTGAAACCAAACATTATGCCCGGCTGTCATGGAACCCAAAAATTCTATCATGGGCGTCATTGGGTCAATTTTAAACTCTTCCTTTGGGTCTTTATCAAGTCCATAATCAATGTAAGTTTTAATTGGAAAAGGATTTGACTTTATTAAGGCAAATTCGCAAGCCCAAATGTTGTTTATATTCTGATTGTAATAAAAAGGTTTAGTATAATCTTCCGCTTCGTAGATTTCTACGCCCGGATATTGGGAATATATTTGCGATTCAAGGATGCTTCTGTGTTTCAGTCTGGTCCAAATAAAAAATCTGACATTGCCTCCAATCGAAACTATTTCTAAAGAAAACCAAGGCCTGGTCTGACCCTTCCATATTCTATCTATCCAAGTAGCCTCGCCACCTCCCTGGAAAAAAGACCCAAAAATAACTTCCATCGCTAAAGGTGATTTCATTATTTCTCTTGGCAATTTTATCTCAAGCAAAACGGAATCTTCTTTTTGCCAAAATTTTACCCGTTTATAGTAGAGCCAGGCATCAAAAAGAGCCACTAAAAAAACAGCCGGCAACCAAATCGGCATGGTGATATAAAGATATCCGAATGCCGTAAGTAATCCATTCCAAATATCAGGTGGTATAAAACCTAAAAGCATGATTTAAATTATAGCACAGAGAATTTATATCACTGTGTACATTCCTTGCTTGTTTTTCTTGAAATATTTTGGATTTTGGAGATTAACCATAATAGTATTTGGTTTGACATATCTCTCTTTCAGCACTTTTTCTAAAATTTTATCCTTTGGTAAAGGACCATCTCTTTTGAGAATTTCCAAGATAACATCTCGGACTACGCCGGTTGAATAACCCCACTCTTTAAGAGCATAAAGTCCGCGACCCACCAAGACGAAACGAGAATCTTTGATAAGTTCATTGTGGGTAGTGGCGACATGCGCTTTTTTGTTGAAGACTTCGCTGATAAGCTTGGCAACTTCACGGAAATGAATTGGTGAGCCATGCTTACGAAGAATAAGGTAGGCATAATCGCGCACCCCTTTAGTTTTTATGTTGGAAGATTTTGATTTACCCCACTCGCCCAAAGGATTTTTGCCGATGTTTTTGGAAATAGAAAGCCAACGAGTCAGTATTTCATCTTGTTTATAGTCGTCAGAAAGTTCTTTTAGATGACCCAAGAAAGAAGAAACAATTTTAGATTCCGGAATAATTTCATCATCACCCAATCCGGAATATAGATCACGCAAAGCCTCGTGAATTTTTTCGGCTAGTCCTTTGTCTATATGCCAATGGTGCTTAAATTCAACATCTTCTTTTATTTTATTAAAATCATCACCCACTACCAAAAGGAAATGAATATATTTTTTGGTGAGGATATCTTTTCCTAAGCTATCCAACAGATCATCTTCCGAGATTACTCCACCCATTTTGTTAATGGTAGTTTTAAGTTCGTCAAAAACAGCCCTCTCTTTTTCGTAAGTGTCGGCTTTTCTTATATGATTGATGGCATAATTTTCTATCTGCCTGACTCTCTCTCTGGTGATGCCATATTTTTTGCCTATTGCCTCAAGTGTCATTTCTTTCCCTTCTGTGTTAAATCCGAATCTGCCTGTGATGACATCCTGAGCTCTATCTGGCAATGAGCTTAGGAGCCTTTTGACAGCCTGCTTAGGATTAAACGACAATACGAAGAACTTATTTTTAGGGGCCTCTTTTTTCATGTATTTGTTGAATTAATTATACCACAACACTATAACACATCTGGTATATCTCTACAATATCACAGACAAATTTTTTGTCAAATGACGAAATTTATTACCTTATTTTGTACAAAAATTACCTTTTTGATTTCTTTATTCACAATCCATTTTTGGATTTCGGGCAATGAGGCAACTTTTTCTTTGACTTCAGTTTCCGTGATGTCGAGTTTTGCTTCAAAATTGGCTCTAATTTTGCCATTTATTTGGATGATAATAATGACGTTATCTTCTTTTATCTTTGATTCATCAAATTCAGGCCATTTTTCCAGATGTATAGAATTTTTGTGTCCCAATTTGTGCCACAACTCTTCGGTCATATGAGGAGCAAAAGGCGCCAGTAATTTCAAAAATGTCTCGAAATTTTTCTTTGTCACGCCGTAGCCTTGTGCGTGGGAGGATTCCAGTTCATTTAAAAAAATCATCATGGTAGAAATAGCGGTATTGAATTTGTAATTTTCAATATCCTCACTCACTTTCTTTATTGTTTTATGCAAAAAAGCTTCTATTTTGGAACTTGAAGTTGAGAGTTGTTGTTTTTTAGAAATCTCTCCTAGACTTATTCGCCAGATTTTTTCTAAAAATCTTTTGATGCCTACAATACCTCCAATATCCCACGGATACTGCCCTACTTCGTTATAAGGCCCAATGAAAGCCAAATACATTTTTACAGTGTCCGATCCGACTCTTTCTACTTGCTCGTCCGGATCGACTACATTGCCCTTGCTCTTGCTCATCTTTTGTCCGTCCGGTCCTAATATAAGGCTTCGGTTCATCCTTTCAACAAAAGGCTCCGCTTCGTTTACAAACCCCAAATCAAAAAGAACTTTGTGGAAAAATCTGGCATACAAAAGATGCATGGTGGTGTGCTCGGCCCCGCCCGAATACCGCTTTACCGGCATCCACTTTTTCATTCTTTCTTTGCTTGCAAATTCCTTCTCATTTTTTGGGTCTGTGTAGCGGTTAAAATACCAAGAAGAGTCAACAAATGTATCCATGGTGTCGTATTCCGGTCTCCAACCCTTACCAAAAACTTTTTCCACTCTTTCTTTTAATTCTTTTGAAGTGGCAATGGGTGACTCCCCTTTCGGTGCAAAATCTTTCACATCT
>MHWS01000011.1 GCA_001824215.1 Candidatus Zambryskibacteria bacterium RIFCSPLOWO2_12_FULL_39_16
TATTATCTAATTCCCGTATCGACGTCAATATTTAAGATAGCTGCTTCGCCGGCCTTAATCGTAACCGTCACTGGTAAGTCTTTGCTCATATAACCTATTCCTGTTTTTGCAGATGTCACTATATATGTGCTTGGCGCGAGAGAAACAATATAATTGCCGGTCATATCCGCATGGAAAGTTGTAATAACCTTTCCATTTTGCATTACCGAAAATTCACGTGAGGCATACGCTTCAGGCGATGTAATACATGGATTATCAATCTGCTCAACCGGACAATTTGGTCCTATGGTCACTTGGCCCGCCAGTGTGCCCGTCCCATCCGGGACTACACAATGCCCACCAGCGTCAGGATATGCCCCATCAAGCTTACAGACGTATCCTGTAGGGCACGGAAACGCCCCCGGCGCAATCCCTCCGCAAAATTTCCCTTCGGTCGAAGTAGGTTTGTTGATTGTCGCTGTGATTTTCATATCTTCCTCAAGTGAAGGATTTGAGAAATACCAGACACCAAAAACTCCGGTGAGAATAAGAAGAACCATGATAACGATCAGAAAAGAATGTCCACGAGGTGGTTTTTGTGAGATTGGACTATTTACTGGCGGAACAGATGCGTCATTACTTGGATTAAATTGTGATTGAAATTGTGGAGGCATGTATTAGTTTTTAAAGTAAAGAGTTTATAAAGTTTTTAAAATGATTGAAGTTTTGTTATAGCCTCTTTTACATTAGAGGCGTTAAAAATGGAAGAGCTGGAAATAAATGATGATACGCCCACTTTTTTGAGTTTCGGGATATTTTCTTCGTTTACTCCTATATCAATCTGAATATCGGTCGAAGGATGTTTTTCATGGAAATATTTTATTTTATTTATGACAGATTTATCGAGCTCAATGCCGTTGTGACCGACTTTGTCATTACCCATAAACTGAACAAAATCTACTTGTGGCAAAAATGACTGCAGTAAATCCACATCAATAGAGGGTTTTATGCCAAGCCCAACCCTACAACCCGAGTTTTTAATGGTATCAATGCATTCTTGAATGTGGTCGGTAGAATCGATATGGACAACAAAACTTTTGGCCCCCAACGAAATAAAATCACCCAAATATTCAACAGGATGGAGAACCATCATATCAATTTCCAGGATGAAATCATCAATGTATGGAAACTTCTCGTTGCCTCTGGCCAAATTCATCAAATCGTCAGAATCTTTATCAACAAAAGGCCAAGTCAAAACCTCCGCATATTGCCCATCTACAATATCTATCTGCACCTTTTTTACCAAACCCAAAACTTTGCCGAGTTTTTCTCTTACGATGTCAAGATATTGAGGTATGACGGACGGTATTATTTCTACCATAGTTCAATGTTATTCAATTTAAATGTCTAAATTTAAGGATTTTTATAAAGAGATTCTTCCAATTTATCTATTTCCTCCAGCCTTCTCATATGCCTTTTATCTCCTCCAAATGGGGTTTCCAGCCACAATTTTATAATCTCCTGAGAATCTTCTGGTTTTAAAAATCGTGCGCCGAGAGAAAGTATATTTGCGTCGTTGTGTTCTCTGGAAAATTTAATTATGTCTCTGTTTCCACCGTAATAAACTACTGCTCTGACATTTGGAAATCTATTTGCCACTATTGCCTCCCCTTGCCCCGACATCCCCAAAATAATAGCTTTGCAATTTGTAGGGTCTTTAAAAATTTCTAACGCTGCTTTTTCTATAATAAGTGGGTAATCATCATTCGGGTCAAGTTTTTCTGGACCCAAATCTTCCACCTCAAAACCAAGCCCTTTGACAAATTCTGCCAGAACATTTTTCATCTCAAATCCTGCGTGATCCGATGCAAAATATATTTTCATAAGTATTCTCCTATTTTTAAAACGTGTTTTATAAGAGTTGCGGTGTAGCCCATCTCATTGTCATACCAGGCGCAGACTTTGACTAAGTTGCCGCCGACAACTTTGGTAAGTCCCAAATCAGCCGCAGAGCCGTAAAGAGAACCAATGATATCGCTTGATACAATCGGGTCTTCGGTCACAGTGAAGATGCCCTGCCATCTTTCTTCGGCGGAAGCTTCCTTTAATATTTTATTTATCTCTTCCACGCTGGTTTCTCTCTTGGCTATAAAAGTGACATCAACTATAGAACCTGCCACAATTGGCACTCGCATAGCCAGACCGTCAAATTTTCCTTCCAGTTCCGGTATAGCTTTAGTTACGGCCATAGCCGCTCCGGTCTTGGTAGGCACTATATTTTGAGCGGCAGCTCGGCCTTCTTTCCAATCTTTTTTATTTGGTCCATCTACAATGGACTGGCTTGCGGTATATCCGTGCACTGTATTTAAAACTGCTTTTTCGATGCCTATTTTTCCATTTAAAATTTGTATGAGCGGCGCTCCGGCGTTGGTAGTGCAGGAAGCATTTGAACTTATTTGGCAGGCTTTTAGCTTGTCGTCATTTATACCCATCAGTATTGTAGCTTGAGTTTCATCTGCCGGATCGTCTTTGGCTGGTGCAGTAATAATTACTTTTTTAGCTCCGGCATCAATATGCCCTTTGGCTTTCTTAAAAGTAGTAAAGGCTCCGGTAGATTCGATGACCACATCAATATTCAGATATTTCCAAGGCAAATCTCCAGGATTTTTTTCACTAAGAAATTCTACTTCTTTGCCGTTTATGATGAGAGCTTTTTTGTCTGGTTTAACTTCGATTGGGAACTGCGCTGCTCCATAAGCAGTGTCATACTTCATAAGATAAGCGATATTTTCTATATCACCTAAATCATTTACAGCCAAAATTTCAATAGCCGGTGTATTTTGAGCTAATCGCAAAAATGCTCTGCCGATTCTGCCTGCGCCATTTATGGCAACTTTAATTTTTTTATCTTTATCCACGTTCAAATTATATCAAAAAATTGATGTCAATATAAAATTTTTAGTGGACAAGAAAAATAAAGGGTAATGTTTGACAAAGTTAAGACGTCTTTGTTTAGGCTGAATCAACTATATAATCAATTTCGCAAACTCCTCCGACACAAGCAAGTTCTTTGGCGCCGATTGTCTGGTCAGATTTTTCGTACAAAACAAGTCTTGAGAAATCAAGGTGATTGATAGATTTCAAACGTCTTTCGTATTCTTCTTTGGTTATTTCTTCATAAGGAGCAAGTTGATAGACATGGTTATCTCGTGGTAAAAATGACAAACCTCCCATAATATCCCAATTTCTATAGACGAAATCAGCTACAGAAGTCCATTCTTCATCTCCTACATAAACAGTAACTGATGGATTGTGTTCGGTGAAGTTTCTTTTTAATCTCTCCCATTCTTTAAGCATTTCGAGAGCCGTGACATCTTTATTTGTAAGCGCTCCTTCAGGGGCTTTACATGGAAATTCCAGTACCATTTTTGAAGCGTTTGAAGTTGAATATCCTACTTCTGGAAGAGCCGGTACACCCTGATCTTTGACGAGTTGTAAGAGAGGATCATTGATTGAGATTCTGACGCGGCGTATATAATATTTTGAATACCAAGTGTGCATACCAGAACCGACACCAAGAAGCTGACCGGAATTTCCATGAGGTTTGACGCAAGTGATAGAGGTGGATTCATTTACACCAAATTTTTTTGCATATTTTTTATTTATCTTAATGCTTTCGTTGCGAAGAATTTGCAAATTTTTATCATCACGGACAATTTTATTATCGTAGTAGCCGGTGATTGAAACTCCAAGGAGCTGTTCTTTCTCGCAATTTTCCTTCCACTCTTTTGACAGATATTCAAAATTGGTCAATGTCGCTTGATAAGTGCCCAAAATAGTGGCAAGGCGCATTTTATTCTTAAGATTTTCCATATCGTCATGTGGACGAACTACAATAGAAGTGAGGTTGCAAAATTGCTTTGATTGAAGATAAATTTCCCCGCAAGGATTCATGCCTACTTGTTTTGCATTTTTAATAACTTCCCAACGTCTCTTTGGCACTTGCGCTTGCAAACCAGCACGATTGAAAATACCTCGTTCTCCGGCATGAGATGTCACCAAAGCTGTCCATTCCTGCAAAAATTCTTCAGCGGAAGGCTTTACTTCATATACAGCGGAATTATTTGCCATTGAACGTTGTCCCTCTGTCTGCCAAAAGTTTCCTTTTTTAGCATCTCGCATATCATGGTCATCAAATGCTGAAAGAGAAATAAGTGCTGAACGTCGCATACCCCCGGCATCAACTATGAGTCCAATCTCACAAATAACATCATGAAGGTCTAGGGTGGTAAGTCTGCGTCCTTGTCTGGCAAGTATTTTGCGTTTAGTGAATTTCATTAAATCTTGAAGTACTCCAGGTCCACTAGCTCTCCCCCCCATTGTTCCGAGTTTTGCTCCAGCGGGACGAATCAAAGAATAATCAATCTCAACATCTTTTCCTTGTTCCCATACTTCGCATGCTTTAACAAAGCCTTCACACCAACCAATCTTATCATCTTCAATAACGATTTTTGGAGCCATCTCGCCTGTTTGTTTCTGGATTTGAGGAAACTTGCCGACATTTTCAGGTTCAACCGAAAAACCACATCCGGCGCCGCACATAGAAACATACATAATCTCCGAAAGGTCTCGCCACGAGGTTGGAGCGATATAAGCGCAATTATAGGCGCATACGTTTGTTCTTCTTGCCGCTTTACCTGATGACCACAGCAAACGCATTGAAGGGCACACATCTTGTCTTAAAATTGCTTCCCTGATCTCTGAATACTCTGCAACAGTCAACTTTGAGCCCATATTTTCTTTCATGTAATCCATAAAGCGGTCAATAGCCTCCGTCCATGTTTCTCTGCGGCCAAGCTCTTCCCGCCATTTAGAATAAAACTGAAAGAAAATAAATTCTTGATAAGGTGTTTTGAAATATTTACTGCTTTCTACCATTTTTTTCTTTACTTCTTCCGGCACTATCATGCTTTGTTCGCGTATTCTGGTGCGCTCTTGTCTGTATAAAATGTAACTTTTTGCCGTGTTTACATATTTTGAAAACATAAGCTTCCTTTCCACAGTGTCTTGTATTCCTTCAACTGACGGAATAAAGTTTTTGAATTTTTTGTTTATACGCACCAAATCAGACATCACTTTTTGGGCAACCTTTCTTGCTTCGGCTTCAGAACCTTCTTTTGAAACCATCATTGCCTTATTTATAGCTGTCACAATCCTCTCAAAATCAAAGGGTACAATGGAACCATCTCGTTTTTGAATTTTTTTTATCAGATTTTCTATAACAGACTTTTTTGATGTTTTTTTGATTTTTTGAGGCATATTCTTATAAATAATTAAAGTTTTTGTAGTTTTTTGTTAGATTTTTATCAAAACTAATAATTCAGATACTTCATTCTACAATTTTTAAACCAAAAAAAACTGTGGATAACAATGTATGAAATAGAAAAAATTAAAAAGCAACAGAGTCTCCAATTTTGATGTTATTTTTTACTAAAAACCCGGCCGGTATTTCTAAGACATATAAACTTGGGATAGCGGAACTAAAAACTTTTGGATAGGTGTCTGGTCTCACGACATTTTCCATATGTGTAACATTTTTATTTTTATCAAACCAGACGATATCTATAGGAAAATTCATATCTTTCATCCAAATACCGTAATAATCCTCCCTACCAAAAACAAAAAGCAATCCTTCGTTGTCTTCCAATCCATCCCTGCCGGAAAGACCCTGCACTCTCTCCGGATCTGTATCTGCCACTTCAATATTTAACGTTACTCCTCCCATTTTCAAAACTTCCGGTTTTTTGATTTCCTGATTTTTAGTCAAGAAAATCAAACTAAAAATAGAAAAGATGATAATCAGTAAAACAATCCCTTTTTTATGATTTTTATTGAGATTCATACTTCTATCATAACAAAAATACCCCAAGATTTCTCTTAGGGTATCTCTGTGAATAAGTTCAGAAAGAATTACCTTCTAAAATTATCTCTGCGAGGCCTACTTTCTTGAGGGCGAGCTTCATTTACAGTCAGAGCTCTACCATCAACTTCTTTGCCATTCCACATTTCTACGGCGGCATCAGCCTCAGCATTATTTGTCATAGATACAAAACCAAAACCTTTTGATACACCTCTTTCTCTGTCCATTATAACGACAGCTTCGGTGACCTCGCCTCCTTTAGAGAACATGTCTCTCAAATCAGCATCGGTTGTTTTGTAGGACAAATTGCCTACGAAAAGCTTTTTCATTGCGTGCTTTATATTACATTTCTATTAAACGACCAAGCGAGTTCCGCCTGCATTGTTCGCGATACAAAGCCCGCAAAACAAACTAGAGAAACTAAACACTTACCCTGACAGTATATACCCTTAGCTTCTAAAAGTCAACCCTTCGGCTTAATTTAAGTTAGGGGATTGCATCTTTTGATATAAGTGTTAATATAGACATGTTCCCATTAACAAAAGTTCCAAAAGCCTAACCCTCCGCCACCTTCATGCCAGACGCGGATAAGCTTGCGGTTTTTTTCTTTCATGCCCAAACAAATTATTGATAAAGAGTCCGTCAAGGAGAGCAAGATGTCCAAATATTTGGATCAATCTATATTGCCGCCAGCCAAAGATTTTATCGTAGAAGGCACGGTCATTGCCATCGCTAAGAATTCTATTTTTGTTGATTTATCGCCTTGGGGTACGGGTGTTATTTTTGGTAAAGAATATATCAATGCTCGCGATTTGGTAAAAAAGATAAATATAGGAGATAAAATTACCGGCAAAATAGTCGGTAACGACAATAAAGAAGGTTATATTGAAATATCACTTAAAGAAGCCAAGCAGGCTCTTATTTGGAGCGATGCTGAAGCTGCAATCAGAGATAAAAAAGTATTTGATTTGCCTGTAAAAGAAGCAAACAAGGGTGGTCTCATGCTGGTATGGCAAGGTATTACCGGTTTCCTTCCAGCTTCTCAGCTCAAAACTGAACACTATCCTAGGATTTCTGATGGAGACAAAGACAGGATACTTGAAGAATTACGCAAATTGGTGGGTCAAAAAATTTCAGTCGCTATAATGGCTATAAATATCAAAGAAGGTAAACTTATTTTCTCGGAAAAAGACCCTGACGCCAGCACCAAAGAAAAAATAATAGACAAATACAGTCCGGGAGACAAACTTACTGGTGAAGTTACTGGCATTGTTGATTTTGGAATATTTGTAAAAATTGAAGAAGGATTGGAAGGGCTTATACACATATCGGAAATTGATTGGGGGCTAGTAGAAGATCCTCATAAATTTGCCAAAGTGGGAGATAAAATAAAAGTGAAAGTGATAGAAGTAAAAGACGGCAAAATTTCCCTCTCTATTAAAGCTTTGAAAGAAAATCCATGGGTTGAAGCCGCCAAGAAATACAAAAAGGACGATGCTGTAAGCGGAGTGGTTATTAAATTCAATAAACACGGCGCCCTGGCTTCTATCGAAGAAGGAGTAGCTGGTTTGGTCCATGTTTCCGAGTTTGGCACTGAAGAAAAACTGCGCGAAAAACTGGAACTTGGTAAAACTTATAACTTCAAAATAAATATTTTTGACCCCAAAGAGCAAAAAATGGCTCTAAGTTTTGTAGAAAATAAGTAAGCGAAGAGCGTCAAGGTTAAGCCTTGATTCTCGTGTATCCTACAAGCGAATCTTGATTTAAGCCATCCCATTTTATTTCACCACTGACAACTTTGCCCGTGATTATAGGTTGCCATTTATGTTCGGCTTCGTTTACTCTTTTAGCCAATGTCTCTGGAGTATCACCCTGCATTATGGGAACTTCTGCCTCAAAAAATATGGGACCTCTGTCATATTGCTTATCATCTGTCACAAAGTGCATTGTAACAGCCGAAGACTTAACCTCGTCTCTTTTATAAGCATCCATGACTGCTTCGTGGACATAATGCCCGTACATCCCCTTTCCCCCAAATGCCGGAAGCGGCCCAGGGTGGATGTTAAATGTATTTTTGGGGTTAAGTCCTACTACCATTTTGAGCCACCCGGATAGAGCTATAAAATCAGCGCCATTTTCTTCCGCAATTTTTCTATATATTTCCGCTTCCCAAGGTGCTGGAAAATAAACAAAAGGTATGCCAAGCTTCTCAGCTTTTTGGGCAACCCCACCATGTTCGTAGTTTGATACTACAGCTACGATATTAGCGTTGAGAACATTATTATGCGAAGCTACAACCAGATTTTCAAATCCGGAGCCCCCTCCTTCTTTACTGCCTGATGCAAAAATTAAAAGATTTGGTTTAGTCATAACGGATTTATTTATAAACTTAAACAGGATGTTTTAATGATTGGGATGGATAAATTAAAAATGGGGGCAAATATCAAAACCGTAGCAATTATAATTGTAAATACCGCCAAAATATTACCAATCTGAGGTTTTTTCCATAGTAGCAAGGAAGTGATGAAGCAATATGCAGCGAATACTAAAAGAGGTAAGCCGGCTAAAAGATTGTCTTGCACAGTTCCCCCTACACATTTCAAATTAATATTAAGTCCCAAATAAATGGCACCAATACCAACCAGTAAAAATAAGACGATTAAAATTTTATTGTGATGTTTCATTACCTTTACTTTAACATTACAGAATTATTTTTCAAATGTTATAATCAATTTCATGAATTCAATATTTGATTCACTGAGGCCGGCATTCAAAGGCGATGTTAATATGTCTGACAAGACTCTTACTATCTATTCAAACGATGCAAGCCTTTTTGAGATCAGACCTAAAGTAGTTGTTTATCCAAAAGATGCCGAAGATGTAAAAACTCTAGTCAAATGGGTAAATAAAAATAGGAAAGAAGACCCTACTCTTTCTATAACCGCTCGCTCTGCCGGTACCGATATGACAGGCGGAGCTATAGGAGCATCTATCATCGTGGATTTCATCAGATATATGAATGCCATAAAGGAAGTAACTCCTGATTACGCAATAGTAGAGCCGGGGTGTTTTTATAGAGATTTTGATAAAGAGACAAAAAAAATAAATAGGTATATGCCGGCTTTTACAGCTTCTCGAGAAATAAATGCGGTTGGAGGGATGATTGGTAACAACAGTGGCGGTGAAAAAGCTATTAAATTTGGCAAAACAGAAAATTATATAAACTCACTGAAAATAGTTCTTTCGGATGGAAACGAATATATTATAAGACCTCTCTCAAAAACCGAGATAGAAGAAAAAATTGGAGGCAAAGCCGTAAACGAATTTGAAGCAAAACTTTATAGAGAGCTTTACAATCTGATAACTGAAAACTATGAGCAAATTATGTCTGCAAAACCGACAGTTTCCAAAAACTCGGCCGGATATTATCTATGGAATGTCTATGACAAAAATACCGGTGCTTTTGATTTGTGCCGTCTTATAGTCGGTTCTCAAGGTACACTCGGTATAGTGACCGAAATAAATTTCAGACTGGTGCCTACGGAGCCGTTTTCAAACGTACTTGTTGTCTTTTTACCTTCACTGGATGATGTAAGTAAACTTGTTACCGAAATAGTGCCTTTCAAGCCGGATAGCCTAGAGACTTATGATGATAAAAGTATGATACTTGCAATGAGATTCTTTTTTGATTTCTTCAAGCAACTCGGATTTTGGGGTGCAGTGAAGCTTGGTCTTCAATTTATACCGGAAACATGGATGATAGCCGTCGGTGGTGTGCCAAAACTTATACTTATAATTGAATTTACCGGACAAACCGAAGAAGTGGTTAAAAACAAACTTATAGAAATCAGAGAGCGTATAAGACATTTTGGCTTTCATATGCACATCGCTCATTCAAGTAGCGAAGCGGACAAATATTGGCGAATCAGGCATGAGAGTTTTAATCTCCTACGAAAACATGTAAAAAATAAAAGAACGGCACCGTTTATAGACGATATCATAGTCAAACCGGAATATTTGCCGGAGTTTTTGCCAAAAATTAAAGCTTTGATTGATGAATATAAACTTGATTACACCGTCGAAGGGCATTTGGGTAACGGGAATTTTCACATTATTCCGCTTATGGACCTAGATTCCCCGTTTTCAGTAGATGTTATTTTGGAGCTTTCTAAAAAAGTTTACACTTTGGTGCGAGAGTACCATGGTTCAATCACCGCGGAACACAATGACGGTATTATAAGAACGCCATACTTACTAGAGCAATACGGAGAGGAAATTGTAAAACTATTCCAGAAAACTAAAAACATTTTTGACGAGGCAAACATCTTCAACCCGGGCAAAAAAGTCGGTGGCACCTTCGACGATATCAAGAAAGCCATCAAGAAGAAAAATTAAATTAACTTAATTAAACATATTCATAGCTTTGTCGCGACTTTCTAAAACGAGAGTCTGTATAGCTTCGCTGGATTTTTTGAATGTTTTTTTCATCATTTCCATTTCAGACGGTTTAAATTTGCCGAGTATAAAATCAATAACAGCCCTTTCTCCATCTGGTTTTTTCGCCATACCTTTTGAAGTAATGGGAGAAATACCGATGCGAATGCGAGTAAATTCTTTAGTTTTGACTGCTTTGACTATCGAGTCCAGTCCCTTGTGCCCACCGGTGCCCTTGTTGTAAGAAATTTTTAAAGTACCGATAGGTAGGTCTATATCATCATGGACCACTACCAGGTTTTCTAGAGGTCTGCTTTTGACATGTTTTGCTTGCCCCGCCGAAGCTTCCTGCCTGCCGGCGAGGCGGGTAGCAAAGGCTGGGGGCTTCAAGAAATAAGAAACAGCTGCGCCAGATTTATTCATAAAAGTTTCTGGTAGGATAAGTGTCACTTTTTCCTTGCCGATTTTACCGTCTGTCACTAAAGCGTTTGCTTTTTTATTAAATTCAAATTCTTCCGAGCCCAGATCCTTAAATAATTTCAAAACTGCCATCCTGCCGGTGTTGTGACGGGTGTTTAAATGTTCTTCTCCCGGATTGCCTAAACCTATGATATAAAACATGAAATTTTGAATTAATTGGTATATGTAATATAATGACTTAAATTATGGAAGAAAACAATCCAAACTCCGCATCTCCTTCTAGTCGAGCTACGCTGGACAAGCAATCCTCAAAGTCATCTTCTTTCTGGGAATTCGTGAGATACGCTGTATTGGCTATGCTTATAGTTATTCCTTTCCGTATCTACATCGCTCAACCCTATATAGTAGAAGGTTCTTCTATGGAACCGACGTTTAAAGGCAGTGACTATCTTATAGTTGATCAGATAAGCAAAAGATTTAAAGAACCAAAACGTGAATCGGTAGTTATCATACGATATCCAAAAAATCCTTCATTATTTTTTATAAAAAGATTGATTGCTTTCCCAGGAGAGACTGTTGAAATAAAAAAGGGTGTAGTTGTTATTTATAATGACGAAAATAAGAACGGCATCAAATTAAACGAACCATATGTAGTTTTTACAAAGCAGGAAGATTTTTTGAAAAAACTTGAAACAGACGAATATTTTGTTATGGGAGACAATAGGGCCGGCAGTTCTGATTCTAGAATATGGGGGGCTGTACCAAAAAAGTATATTGTAGGCAGACCTATAATAAGGCTGTTTCCATTAAATGAAATTGGAGTTTGGCCAGGTTTAAATTATCATTATGGACCGTAAACCAATCAAAGACAGAAGCGTCCCAAAAATAACAGAGATAGATAAAATCGCGAGATTTTATGGTTTTCAGCCAATAATTCCTCCAACAATAGAGAAGCAGGATTTTGAATATGTTAAAAATTTTGACCAATCCTCGTATCCGGCAGAAAAAGCGGCACTCCTGCGGATGTACTTTGAAGATAGGATGATGTCTTTGCCTCAACCAAATATGTTTTATTGTGAAAGACCTTTTCACGGATTGAAAGGATTGACCGGTCGGAAAAACCCTTTCCGGCTTGAAGGTTCCATTGTCTCTTTAGGTTCTTCTAAAAGTATCTGTGAATGCCTTTCTATCCAAACGGGTATCGCCATATTAAATCATATGGGTCATAAAAATATCGTGGTCGAAATAAACTCAATAGGAGATAAAGATTCAGCAAATGAATTTCAAAGAAAATTGACTTTGTTTGTAAGAAAGAATTTCAATTCTTTTCCGGCCGATTTAAGACAAGCTATCAAAAAAAATCTGTTTGTTATATTAAAAGAATCTAAGGATGAATGGCAAGGTTTTCAAATTGATTGTCCTAAATCAATAGATTTTTTATCTGAAGCAAGCAGATTGCATTTCAAAGAAGTATTGGAATTTTTAGAGATTATGAATACCCCTTACGAAATAAACCATCATCTCGTCGGTGATCCGGATATAGGATCAGAAACTATATTTTCCATAAAAGACCAGGGAGATAAAGGAGGCCTGCCTACCGGTAGGCAGGAACTGGCCTACGGTTTTTGTTTTAATAGGTTGGCCAAAATGATGGACTTCAAAAAAGATTTATTTTGCAGTGTTTTAAATATTTCCACCAAACTTAAAAAGAAATTAAAAAAAGTAAATGCAAAACCGACAAAACTGGATTTTTATCTGGTCCAATTTGGTCCTGAAGCCAAATCGAAAAGTTTTATTATTTTAGAAGAGCTTTATAAAACGGGTGCCAATGTTACCCATTCATTAACCAAAGATAAACTAGGTGGACAAATAACTGCCGCCGAAACTTCGGGTGCTTCTTATATTATTCTTGTTGGTCAAAAAGAGGCGCTAGAAAACTCTGTTATTATCCGTACCACTGCTACTCGTGCCCAAGAAACTGTCTCTATACCCAATCTGGCCGCTAGAGTAGAAGAGTTGATTTAAAGAGGTTTTGCATAAAATATGGAGCTGTGATAGAGTATTTCCCATATGGCAGTAAATGTTGAAGTGTCAAAAGGCGAACGGGACAACAATCTCGGTTTAATAAGGAAATTTACAAAAAGAGTGCAGGGCTCTGGTATTTTGTCGCGCCTTCGAAGCAGAAGATACAGCCTGAGAAAACCTTCTGAATATGTCAAAAAGAAAAAGACTCTTAAAAGATTGACTGAAAGAAATAGGATACGAGAGCTTATCAAGATGGGCAAAATGCCAGGCACGTTAGAGTAATTGAAAGATGGAAAGATTAAAAGAAGAAAAGATTAAGAAAGCCCGCCTGAATGACATAGTTGGGCAGGTAAAGAATGATATTTTAGGAAAGCGATACGAGCTTTCCTTTGCTTTTATAGACAAAACACGTTCAAAATTTTTAAATAAGACTTATCGGAAAAAAGATAAACCTACCGACGCGCTTTCCTTCCCGCTCGATAAAAATAGAGGAGAAATTTTAATTTGCAAAGAGATTGCAAAAATAAAGTCAGTCAAATTTGAGATGCCTTACCGAAATTATATGCTGTTTTTAGTTATCCACGCAATATTTCATTTGAAAGGCTTTAAGCATAGTGATAAAATGGAAAGATATGAGCTCACGTATTACAGCAGGTATAGACGTAGGTACTTATGAAGTACGTGTGGTTGTTGCACGACAAGACCCCGAAAATAATCTGCCAACTATCCTCGGTACTGGCAGAGCCGAATCAAAAGGCTTAAGGCATGGATACATAATAAACACAGCTGATGTTACTAAAAGTGTAGATATAGCCCTAAAACAAGCAGAAAAATCTTCAGGTATAAAAATAAAAAGAGCCTTTATTTCTATAGGGGGTGTTGGTCTTTCTGGTGTAAATTCTCAAGGGTCAACAATGATAGCTAGGGCCGACCAAGAAATAATAGAGGCCGATACAGAGCAAGCTGTTTTGACAGCCGAAGAGTCTATTCCGGGCACTTTAATGCAAAATAGAAAGATAATTTATTCCATTCCCGCCCTATGGAAACTAGACGGCAAACCTGTTTTGGGAAGAGTACTTGGGATGAAAGGCATTAAACTTGAAACAAAGGCCCTTTTTATTAGTTGTATTGAATCTCATTTGGATGATTTGGTTCAGGCGGTAGAAGATGCTGGAGTGAAAGTGATAGATGTCGTCGCCTCTCCGATTGCCGCTAGCTTTGTCACTCTTTCAAAAAGCCAAAAGATCGCCGGATGCGTTCTTGCCAACATAGGAGCAGAGACAGTATCGATTGTTGTATTTGAAAACAAGATACCCATATCCCTCGAAGTATTCCCCATAGGAGGATCTGATATTACAAACGACATTGCATTGGGCCTCAAAATATCTTTGGAAGAAGCAGAGTCTATAAAATTGGGTGGGGTTACATCCACAAGCTATTCCAGAAAAAAATTGGAAGAAATCGTCTCTGCCAGACTTGGAGATATTTTTGAATTGATTGAAGTACATCTCAAAAAAATCGGGAAATTTGGCATCTTGCCGGCTGGAATAATAATAACAGGTGGTTCATCTTCTCTTAGTATAATTGAAGACTTGGCTAGAAGTTATCTTCGCTTGCCATCTCGCATCGCATCTCTCAATATCATCGGCAGCGAAAAATTTCAAATAAAAGACTCTTCATGGTCAGTAGCTTATGGGCTTTGCATAATAAGTAATATTCCTGACGAGGAAGAGAGATTGGGTCTTAAAAAACACAGCAAAAACATATTCAAAAAAATTATGCAGACCTTAAAGCATTTGCTGCCATAAATCTTTACAACATATTTTATATTTTGCGCAACCTTTGCGTTTTCAGGTGCTTTTTGGTAGCATAACCTCGTATTTCATAATTCTTAATTTTAAATTAACAATATGCCTCAAATAAAACCAGAAGTAGAAGTCTTTGCCAGAATAAAGGTTGTTGGAGTGGGTGGTTCTGGTAAAAATGCCGTTAACCACATGATTAATTCCAAAGTAAGAGGGGTAGAATTTATCGCTGTAAACACCGATGCCCAAGACTTACATCATTCAGAGGCCAAAAAGAAGATACATATAGGAAAGAATTTGACAAAAGGTTTGGGTACCGGGATGAATCCGGAACTCGGCAAGCGCGCGGTTGAAGAAACTAAAGAAGAAATACAAGAAGCTTTAAAGGGAGCTGATATGGTTTTTATTGCTTATGGATGCGGTGGGGGTACAGGTACCGGGGCTGGTCCCGTTATTGCTCGCACCTCAAAAGAACTCGGCGCTCTAACCGTCGGTGTAGTTACCAAACCTTTCTCTTTTGAAGGTCAGCAAAAAATGCGTCTTGCAGAAGCTGGCCTGGAAGAACTCCGTCAATCAGTTGATGCTTTGATAGTTATCCCAAACGACAGGCTTCTGGCCACTATTGACAAAGAAACATCGGCCAGAAGTGCATTCGCTATGTGTGACGATATATTAAAGCAAGCAGTTGAAGGCATTTCAGACCTTATTACCATGCCAGGTATCATAAATATAGACTTTGCCGACGTCAGAGCCATCATGGAGAGCGCAGGTGGAGCCTTAATGGGTATAGGAAGAGCAAGTGGTGAAAAAAGAGCCGAAGAAGCAGCCAAACTTGCCATTAACTCTCCCCTCCTTGAAGTTTCAATCAATGGCGCCAAGGGTGTGCTGTTTTCTATCGCTGGGGGCGATGACCTGACTATGTTTGAAATCCACGATGCCGCTAAATTTATTACCGAATCAGTAGATCCAAATGCCAAAATAATATTTGGTACAGTCCGCGATGAAAAACTCAAAAAGGGTGAAGTGAAAATTACTGTTATCGCTTCCGGATTTCAGGATGGTTATACGAAGAAAAATTTGTTTGGAGACAAAGAAGAAGGAAAAGGTAAGATTTTTAATTCGATATCAAACAAAGAGGATAAGAAAGGAAAAGGAGATGAAGACAAAAGGCCAAGCACAATAATTGATGACGATGACGAATGGGGCGCTGTTCCTGCCTTTCTCCGCCGCTCAAAACTAAAGTAAAGTGCTTTGCACTTTGTTTCGACTGCACTCGGACAAAATGAAAATTCATTTTCATTTTGCTCCTCGTTTGTCGAAATAACTCAATCAAAATTTTCTCTTGGTTTTTTGTTATGTTAATATGATCATATGGATTACGATTTAATTATTATAGGCGGTGGGCCGGCTGGAGCGGCGGCTGGAGTATATGCAGCCCGAAAACAGATAAAAACGGCGCTTATCGCTGAGAGTTTTGGCGGAC
Source organism: Candidatus Zambryskibacteria bacterium RIFCSPLOWO2_12_FULL_39_16 (assembly GCA_001824215.1). Lineage (GTDB taxonomy): Bacteria > Patescibacteriota > Minisyncoccia > Phycocordibacterales > WO2-35-19 > WO2-35-19. Next base: position 16,067 of record MHWS01000011.1, read on the forward strand.
AGAGTATTGAATCGAACGAAATACAAAATTGGATAGGTACTAAAGCTATCTCCGGCATTGACTTAGCTAAAAACTTTAAAGAGCATGTCGAATTTTATGCCGATAGTTTTGTTGATATAAAAGAGGGAGAAAGAGTAAGCAAGATTACACATACAAGTAAAGATGGTTTTTTGGTCACCACCGGCAAAAATATTTATAAAACAAAAACAATATTGGTGACCACTGGAGGATTCAGGAAAAAACTGGAAATTCCTGGAGCTAGAGAATTTGAGGGTAAAGGCATCACTTATTGCGCTTCTTGTGACGGACCGTTTTTTGCAGATAAAGACGTTGTTGTTATAGGAGGGGGTAATGCCGCTTTTGAAACTGCCGCGGAGCTACTCACCTATTGTAAAAGTGTCACTTTAATAAGTCGTGGAGAATTTAGAGCCGATCCGGTCACTGTAGAAAGAGTGCTGGCCAATTCTAAAATGAAAGCTCTGACAAACACTCTACCTTTTGAAATAAAAGGAGATAAATTTGCAAAATCTTTGGTCTATCAGAGAACTGCGCCTTTCGTAGAAAAAGCAGAGATAGCAGTCGAAGGTATATTTGTAGAAATCGGCCATATTCCGTCTACATCTTTTGTGGAAGGTTTGATAGAAATGAATGAGTACAAGAACATAAAGATAGACCATAAGACCCAACGCACAAGCCTTGCTGGCATCTGGGCAGCCGGAGATTGCACAGACGCCCTATATCATCAAAACAATATCGCTGCCGGCGACGCTGTCAGAGCGCTGGAGGATATTTATATAGAATTGCAAAAAATGAAATAAGATGCTACACATCTTATATAAAGACGAAAGGGTCTGCACTTAAAGACGGTACAAACCCTTTTTAAAACTGTTTAGTTCAGCCACGAATAGGCCGTGTCTGACTGAGTCTTTCTGACTCTCAATATTCTTCCAATCTGCGATTGCTGGCAAATTTGGGAAGGCACATCACTAAGCATCACAGCCTTCTTCTTGACCATAACCAGTATGTTGCAGTCTCCATCGGACAAAGTCAGACCAAACATGATACTTCTTGCCATTCTTTGTCCTTCTGGCGCAGCTAGAAAACCGATTATGGCATTACCAATGCTAAACATTTTTACAGCTTCTGGTTGAGAGAGCACTCTGGCTTCAACATCTCTTTCTTCATGTAGATAGAAAATCACTGTAACAAGAAACCCAACAACGAAAAGAGCACAAACGGACCCATAAATGACTTTTTTTGTTATCATATATGCCTCCTACTCCTTCCTCATATTAATATAAGGCAACACAGATTTCAATCTTATTAATTCAAAGGAGAACCAAACATTTGGACAACAAAGACGGCTTGCCTGCCTTTATATATACCAGTAGAGGTGGCTATGCCTATCTCAGTATATTTTGGATTCATAATGTTTAAAAAGTGACCGGGAGAATTCATCCAAGCGTTTTCAACATCTTCACTGTTTTCAAAATTAACAGCCAAATTTTCTCCGGCATAAGTATATTTATAACCAGCCTGCCCCAACCAATACCATGGTGTTTTGCCATCGGGAGTATTGTGGGCAAAATACCCCTTACTTGCCATATCGTCGGCTTTCATTTGGGCAGCTTTTTCTAAAAGAGGATTGACGGATAGCTCTGCAATATTTGCCGCTGCCCTATTTTGGTTGGTTAGATTTACTAGTATGGCTCCATAAATAGCCGAAAGAGAATCAAGAACACCGGTTCTAAACGAAGGTACGCTTATTGAAACCACTATAATCAGAAACAAAATCACCGAAAAAGTTTTAAGATATTTCATAGTTGTGTATTTTTTAAAATTTATCATTGCTCGTATTATAACATAAATCCCCGCTTTTGGCGGGGGTTTATGTCGTATTTACTGAAGAGAGAAAACTTATGGGAGGGATGGGTATGAGCTATAAGCTATTGATTCAGGGCATTTAAGGATATTTATCCAGCGCTTAGTAGTCTTATAGACATAGCCTGTTGGACCGTTTGTCGGAAATCCGGCAATAGTCCACGGAGTGAGAACCGCTACTTCTTGATGCATCTGAAATTTATTAACCATATCTTGAGTGATAGGTCCATAAAATCCTGTAATCGGATTATCTATTTCGAAGAATTGATTGAGAAATATTTGAAGCTTTTTTACTTCTTCCGGATTATTGTTTGCTTCATATTTTATGTATTCTTTGAGATAGTCTTCACAAACAGGACCTGTAGAAGCACCGAGTACTTCCCCACCGGTATTTGTCCCCGATAACAAGTTGCTTATATCGCGATGATGACCGCCTGTATTTGAAGCCCCCCCACCTCCGCTAGTCGTTACGGGTGTCTCTGTTGGTTCTTGGTCATATGTACAAGATGTTGGATCTGTATCTTCAGTTGCTTCAGAATCAAAGTTATTGGCAGTGTCATCGGTACAACCGATTACTGGCTGTTGTTCGTCTTCAACACATTGATTATCTACCTCATGAAATCCTGGGTCGCAAGTAATCGGAGGAGTTTCAATCGGAGCATTGAAAGCAACACAATAATATGTTTGGTCAGCAACTATTGGATCAATCAAATCGTAGTTGTCATAATTCAATACATCAGTACTGCAGTATATTTCAGCACTAACAGCGTCTTCAATAGTTGGTGTAGGAGTTTCTCCTGACTGAATCCAACCGCTAAACGAGATAAAACCTGGCTGTAAAATTTCGCGGAACCAAGTAATAACACTGGTGGCAGGAATCTCGACTAAAGCAACACCATTTGAGTCTGTTGGACCAAATGTTATCCATGGGTCACCTGCTGATTCTGTATTATCACCGGGATTTGAAGTATCAGCCGCCCATTGGAAATTCCAGCCCTCTTCCAGATGACAATTAGGATGAGCGCCTACCCAATCTTCTGCAGTTGTTGATACTATAGCAGAACCTCCATTACCCCAATTTGGCAAATCTGCCTCGCTATCACAAACAATTTTTGATGCAACGACTGTTGCAGTCTCATCTGCAGATACACCAACCAAAGGGACGAGGGCGAGAATCATAGTTAGGACAATCAACTTTTTCATATTTTTATAACTTAAAAACTAATAAAATCCTTATAAAATCTACCAAAATACACAGATTAATGCGTATTTTGTCAAACATCAATCGACCACTAGTATACATATTTATTAAACTAAGTCAAGGAGGTGACCTAATTCATATGTAGAGATACTTTAACTGTTTATGAACAGTTTGCCTCTGATAGAATGGAGAAATATCTTAAACTCATACCAAAGGGATGGACCTTCCGGTTCAAGGACAATGTTTTTTTCGGTAGTTGACGCCAGATTATTTTCAAAATCTAAAGATACTGTTTTATAACCTTCTTTCTCTATCAAAATTTGTCTGTAGGACGACGGCAAGAAAACTTTATAAATTCCATCCTCCTCACTCTTTGACGTATAAGTAGTATCTGTAACTTTGATGGTGACCCCCTCTATCCTGTCTCCAAGCGGGTCAGATATTGTCCCATAAATTTTTGGAGCATTAAAATATGATTGCACTGTATAATACGCTTCGCGTGGCGTACCGTTTTCAGACAATAGCGCGGTAGAACCGCCTCTGAGCGTCCAGTAATTTACAGCGGGTATCTGGCTTCCATTGGCATATAACGCATCTAGTAAAGACTCAACATACTCGGCTTGCTCTGTTTGATTCATTGAGCCGTTTAAATCTAGGATTGGTCCTCCAAATTCTCCAAGACCAATTTTAGCATTAAGTTTTTTACCTATTGTAGTTATATCGTTTGAAAATTTTTTTGCTGAATTTACATAATGGTCAATCAATATGACTCCGCCAAGCGCTTTAGCGGTCTTTTCATCAATAATATCTCGGGCAATATCCCCATTCATTGAGGTATATAAAGTGACTGATTTATGAATTGAATTAAATGAGTCCGTAGCTATTTTGTACTCGTCAACAAGAAAAGAATTATAACCTTTACGGTCACCTGTCTGTCGAGGGTCCCCCGGTCCCCCATTCTCGCATTCTGGACATGGCGTAAAAACGTCCCCATCGGCAAAAAGATTGGAATGAGAGGTAATAAAACTTTTCAGCATTTTTTTATGAACATCTCTGGAAATCTTAGAGTAATTAAACCAATTCTCCCAACCTGAAAAGTTGCCGCGAAACCAAACTGATAGGTTATGCGCTCGAGCAGATTTTACCCACCTTGTGAGAATTAGTATAAATTCTTCATCATATGGAGTAGCAATAGCCACATGAGTAGCGCCGGTTTCGGCAATAAGCTTCATTTGAGTATCAATAACTTTATCAAATGATTTGTCATAGAGCTTATCTCTGGCCAGATCACGGGAAAATTTCATGGTATCAATAGACTCTATGGCAAATAGATGTGACCCAAGAGTTGATTTTGGATAAAATATATATGTTGAAACAGAAGAAGACCTAAAAGTGATTAGGGTCAAGATAATAATAAACAATATTAAAAAAATTGTGTTCTTTATTTTCATAATATTTTAATTATCAGCAATACGCTTAAAGATTAAAATATCTTCCGAAGTATACGCTTTGTTAAAATACTTGTAGAGACGGCCTTGTTTGAGCTCATCATCTATCAGATTTTTCCAAATAGAATCGTTTTTTTGCATAACAATCCATTTTGCATATTTTTCTGGCTCTATAAGTGACTCCTCCCAGTACGGTTTGTTACCAATGTATATAACATCCTGCATCTTTATGGGGAGACGGACGATACTGATAGTTCTCGCATAGTCGTCTGTCAGAAGTAGCCCGCCATCGTAGTTTTCTTCGAGCCAGCCTTGAGCGTCTGGAATCTTAGCTATAAATGATGACAGACCCGCTCTACCATCCTCCAATGCAAGTACCGAAGAGAAACCCATAAAAAATAACAAGCACTGAAGCACTAATAAAGAGCTAACCAATGCCTTTCCAAGAGTTCCGCTTCTGTAAAAAATATATCCAGAAAAGAGCGCAAATACAGGCAACATCATCACGCCGTAGCGAACATTGAAAAGCGTCCAATCAAAAGTAATGGGTGTAACGCCTGGCAAAAATATAACTGATTGCCCCAAAAAAAGAGTTATCACATTGAAAAAGAAAGGAACAAAAGCAATCAGTAATATTAAAATTCTGTAACGGTTTTCCTTGTTAATAAGGAAAGATGCAATTCCAACCATTGCAATAGAAGCCACTAGAAAACCGACAGTCTCTGCACTAGTAACAAAGTAATATATCAGTGAAGTAAAAATATTATAATAAGCGGGAAGTTCTCCCCTAGCGAGCCACCCCTGCTGTTGAGAATTGGCAGAAAACTGGCTATGACTAAAATATAGAGGGTCGCCCAAAATGAGCCCATCCCAAGCAAGCCACAAAATAATACCAAAGAATGCTAAAGTGCAAAACATGATCAGGCGTCCCTCGAGCCGGCTCCACGACAAAGGGCCGGAAATCCTCTCCTTCCTCTCTAATATTTGTATTTGGTCCGAAGAATCATCATCTAAAAATTTTTCAATGAAAGCTTCAAATTTGAATCTATATGGAAAGTAAAACAAGAAAAGTACTCCAGCCTCCATCAATACCAGCGCCCACCCATCATAACGAGAGAGAGACGCACAAAAACCAAAAAAGGCGGCAAATAAGAGATTTATTATTTTCTTATCATTTCGCAAGAAAAGAATAAAGTAATAGCTAGATAGAATGAAGAAGACGATAAGCGTCATCTCCGTCATCGGTGTGCTTTGAAGATACAAAATATTTGGATTAAAGATAAAAATCAACGAAGCAAAAAAGGATGCGCCCCTGTGCCTTGTAAGAAGCAATGCAAGTTTGTAAATATACAAAGCAGAAATAATAAACGCTATACCAGAAACTATTGACCCAGCCAGACCCGTCTTCCATAAAAAATCGAAGTAAACAAATGGGATAAGGAAGATGTGAGGTAATGGCAGCCAAATACCGCCAAGTTGAGCAAAACCGGGCGTCAAACTATCCACTACTCTTTTGGCAATATTTAGGTGAGATTCTGCATCGCCATAAGCAATAATGTATCCATGAAGGTAATAATAAGTGGTGGCGCCGACAGCAAATATTATAGATAATATAACCACCCAAACTTCCGGGCTAAAATAAGAGATAACCCTTTTTGGAACATCTAAATATCTATTTTTAAAAGTAAAACTATTCATCTTTTTTATTGTAAAGCATGAAAAGCATAATAAAAACAACAATGAGGACAATCACATAGATAGATAGGAGATATCCAAGCAAGGTAAGCTTATCAGCAAAGTATACTTTATAAATAAAGCTGTTACTTTTATTATCTAATAAAAATGGTATATCGTGAAGAAAATTGTAGGTTTTTATAGGTAACAATATAGCTTCAGATCTTGGTGGGACGGCATTTGAGGTTAAAACGCCAAGCAAAGCGATGGCAGATGAATATAGGAAAAATAAACATGCTAGCAATATTTTCCAAAATTTCTGTTTATAAGAGAGTGCGACGCCGACAAAAAGCGCGAGCCACGGCATAGAGGGTATAAGATATCTTGGCCCGTATGCCCAACCTCCCCATGGATCACCCCAAGACGAATATAAAAAGATATTGACTGCTATGAGTGATAGCGGCACTATATACACTACACCGTTAGCCGTTTTCTTTTTGATAACATGCCAAACTCCAAGTAGGGAAAATATAAATATGGGACTAAAGAAAAACAATCCACGCTCTGCAGAAAACAAAAGAACATAAAAACCATTTGGTATTCTGTATTCATGAAAGAATCCGATTGCAGTTTTCTCTTTGACAGTTGTAGTAGCAAGTGAATCAGACGTTATTGTAGTTGGCTTGTATTTTTGTAATTCCCCAGCAAGACTTGACCACCCATTATAATATGTAGCATTATGCCAAAACTGTAAACCTATGACAAAAGCAAACACAATAAATGTAAGGATGGCAGCCCAACGTATCGATACACTAACATTACCCATCACTTTTTGAGACGGAAATGCTGAAATAGCAAAATAAACCATTACCGGTAGCATAAGGACCGCATTAGGATAATCCACAGATAATGCTAAAGCATATGCCAGCCAAACATATGAAGCATAAACCCAGGAATACTTACTATCATTTTTTGAAAACCGCCAGACGGCATAAAAACCAGTAACTATAAAAAATGTTGAAAAAGCGTGTTGGTAGAGAGTGGTAGAATAGCTCCAAGACACAGAAGCAAAACCGTAAATTAGAACTGTAAAAAATGCTACCGGT